>NZ_JBEXDT010000014.1:0-105797 GCF_040605905.1 Nonomuraea sp. NPDC005501
CTGCAGGGGATGGCCCTGATCCTGCTGTCGGCCGGGTTCGACACCACCGCGAACATGCTGGCGCTGGGCACCTTCGCCCTGCTGCAGAACCCGGAGCAGCTGGCCGCCCTGCGCGCCGACCCGGCGCTCACCGACATGGCCGTGGAAGAGCTGCTGCGGTACCTGACCGTCGCCAAGCAGTTCCACCGGGTCGCGCTGGAGGACGTCGAGCTGGGCGGCCACACCATCACGGCCGGCACCACGGTCATCCTGTCCCTCCACACCGCCAACCGCGACCCTGAACGCTTCGCCAACCCCCACGTCCTCGACCTCCGGCGGCAGGACGGCGGCCACCTGGCCTTCAGCCACGGCATCCACCAGTGCCTGGGCCAGCAACTGGCCCGCGTCGAGATGCGCGTCGCGTTCCCCGCACTGCTCAACCGCTTCCCCACGCTGCGGCTGGCCGTACCGGCCGAAGAGGTCGCCCTGCGCCCGGAGACCGCGGACATCTACGGCGTCAAGAGCCTCCCGGTCACCTGGGACGCCTGACCACGAATCGACGTCGCCGGGTCAGGTGGTGATGTCGGGCATCCAGTCGCGGACCATGATGGGAATCGCTGCCGTGATCTACGCCTGGCCCTCCCCGCGCCCACTACAGTGGTACTCGGTAGTACGAAGTACCAGGAACCGAAGAGGACCTACGATGCACGACCTGACGGAGATGCTGAAGGGCACGCTTGAGGGCTGCGTGCTCGAAATCATCGGCAGCGAGGAGACCTACGGGTACGCCATCACGCGCCGGCTGAACGAACTCGGCTTCGCCGACGTCGTCGAAGGGACGGTTTACACCATCCTGCTGCGGCTGGAGAAGAACGGGCTCGTCCAGGTGACGAAACGACCGTCCGGGCTGGGTCCGCCGCGCAAGTTCTATGCGCTCAACGACGCCGGGCGCAAAGAACTCGCGACGTTCTGGGCGAAATGGGAGTACATCACATCACGGATCGACAACCTCAAGGAGGGCGGCAGATGAACTTCTGGGAGACCATAACCGGCAGCGATCTCACCAGGGAATGGAAGGCGTTCGAAGCCCGGGCCCAGGTATTGCCGGCCGACTACCGGGCGGCGTGGGAAGAGATCAAGGGTCATCTTTCTCTCTACTCGGACTTCACCGGCCGCAACCTGATGCCGATTCTCGACGGCGCCCTGGGGCTGCTCGAAGAGACAGCGTCCGAGGGGCAGAGCATTCACGAGGTGCTGGGTGACGACATCCAGGGTTTCTGCGCGGCGCTGGCCGGCGGAGAAGGGGCTCGGAGCTATCGCGACCGGTGGCGCGAGCAGCTGAACAGGAACGTCGCGAGGAAATTGGGCCGGCTAGGAGGCTGACGTGGGCATCCAGGACATCATCGAGGGCAAGAAGCAGTGGCGGGCGCACATGGCGCGGGTCAAGGCGCTCCCGCCCGACTACCAGATCGTCTACAAGGAGATCCAGAGGTACTTCTTCAAGGTCGGACCGATCGACTTGCATGACGGGACCCTGCTCTCCGGGATCGTCGACTTCTTCGAGGAGGGCGTCGCGGCCGGCAAGGGGGTCCTGGAGCTCATCGGCACCGACGTCGCCGCCTTCTGCGACGACCTGGTGAAGGACTCGCCCACCTACGCGGACATCTATCAGGAGTCCGTCAAGGGGCAACCCGGCACGGCCGAGAAGTAATACCGGGAACATCGGACCCCTGACCGTCGGCAGCCTTTCCGGCATCACCGCGGCGAGCCGTGCGGTGCTGTGGATGCCAGTCGTGCCGCCGGTGGTAGTGGCGCGTGCTGAGGGCAGGCTTCGAACGCCTGGATCACCAACCCGGCGAAGCGTCGGGAGGCCGCGGTCTGGGTGGCGGCCGACGTGGCGTGGATCCCCTTGTTGGCCATGAGTATGAGAATCAGGTCGTCCAGGACGAAGTCGGACCGCAGGCGTCCTGCTTTCTTGGCTCGCCGGGCCAGCTCGGCGACTGCTCGCACCGTGTACTCACGGCCCGCGGCGACGTCCGTCACCCCTGGGAAGGTCGACAGGAAGGCCTCGGTGAAGCCCCGATCGCGGGCGTGCAGCTCACAGATCTTCTCGATCACCAGGCACAGGCCGCGCCACGGATCAGGGTCCGCGATCATGGCGGCGTTCCAGAAGTCGATGTCCTTCGCCACGTTCAGCGCGGCCACCGTCAGCCCGGCCGATCGGGGCGCCGTGCGCGGCGAGCAGTTCGCCGCAGCCGGTCGCGGCGAGATCGAGACGGTGGTGCACGAGTGGCTGCCCCTGGACGGAGCCGTGCTGGCGCACCAGAAGATGGACGCGGGTGAGGTCTTCGGCAGGATCGTGCTGGCACCGTAGCCCCCGCGGCCCGGAACCGGGGCGACCCGAGCAGATCGCGCTGACGCCACGCGCGATCAGAGGTCGTCAGCGATCCTCAAGGGTGCCCGCGCCTGGAAACGAAGATGCAGAAGGGGTGTCCAGCCAGGTCGGCGTACACACGCAGGGGTTCCTCGGCGTCGTCGATACGGTCCAGCAGGAGCCGGCCGCCGAGGCGCAGGACGCGTTCATGTTGTGCCCGCAGCTCCTCGACCGATGTCACGGTCAGGTCCAGGTGCGACTGCTGCGGCACCCGGCCCTGTGGCCATGTCGCTTCCGGCAGCTCGTCGACCTGCTGGAAGGCCAGCTGGGGAGCGCCGTCCGGGGTCCTCAGCACCAGCCAGTCGCGGCCCCGCTCGTCATCGCCCGTCGGTTCCGGCGGCTCATCGCCGGGCCGGTAGACCAGGCCGAGCAGGGACCGGTAGAACTCCGCCAAGGCCCTCGCATCGGTGCAGTCGAGCACCACCTGACACAGCCTGAGCCCGCTGTCCTGATCGGCCACTCGAACCCCGCTCCCTGTGGTCATTCCGGCCTCCGCCGTCATGCCCTCTGCACGCGGCGCCAGGGGTTAAACGTGCGGAGCGGGTTCGCGGTGGTCGTCGATCCGTTCGCTTTCCGGTCCGTCCGCCGGCCCACCTCTAGGCGGTGATCTGGACACGCCGTAGTGCGTCGGCCAGCCGCTCCGCATCCGGTTCGCCGTCGGCGAGCCAGGCGACGTAGCCGTCGGGGCGGACCAGGACGGCGGCCCTGCCGTAGCGCTCCGCCCAGCGGTTCTCGACGTCCGTCAGCTCGGCATCGGTCGCCCGGGGGCCGACCTGGTGGGCACGTACGCCGTCCACCTTCTGCGCGGCGCGCGCCCATGCCTCGTCGCCGGGCCCGCACAGCAACGTGAAGGCGTCATGGAACAGGTCGTGGACGCCGATGCGCAGCCCGTCACGGTCGAGCCAGAGGTGCGGGGCGCGGACACCGGGCCGGGCCTTCGGCTCGACCTCGTCGCCGAACACCGGGCCGGGTCCGGGGCCGATCATGGCGGCGGAGGTGTAGCGCTGGCCGAGGATGCAGATCACCGGGTCGACCGGGTCCTCCTCGGGGGTGGGGCCGAAGCGGGCGGCCTGGCTGCGCACGGTCAGGTCGGCGAGCTCCAGGGCGACGGGGCGGCGCTCGGCCTCGTAGGTGTCGAGCAGCGCGTCGGAGGCCCGCCCTTCGAGCACGGCGGCCAGCTTCCAGGCCAGGTTGTGCGCGTCCTGGACCGCCGAGTTCGCGCCCATCGCCTGGGCGGGCGGCCACACGTGGGCTGCGTCGCCGACCAGGAAGACGCGGCCGGAGCGGAAGCGGTCGGCGACGCCGACGGCCTCCGTCCATGACGCCTTGCTCACCACCTCCACGGGCACGTCGCGGCCGATGAGCCGCTTCGCGGCGGCGAGGCAGCGCTCGTCGGTGAAGTCGGCGGGTGATTCGGTGCGCGGGTCGTACGCGAGGGACAGGCCCCAGTGATCGCGGAGAGCGTGCGTGGTGAAGGCTCCCATGGCGCCGGTGCCGGGGTCGCCGATGATCCAGAACAGGGCGCGCCTGGTGAGGATGCCCGACAGGTCGGCGCGGATGACGAACGTGACATAGTGCCGCAGCTCGCGCAGGCCGGGGCGGGCGATGCCGAGCTGCTCCCTGATGCCGCTGTGGTAGCCGTCGGCGGCT
The DNA here is from genome assembly GCF_040605905.1 of Nonomuraea sp. NPDC005501. Taxonomy (NCBI): domain Bacteria; kingdom Bacillati; phylum Actinomycetota; class Actinomycetes; order Streptosporangiales; family Streptosporangiaceae; genus Nonomuraea; species Nonomuraea sp. NPDC005501. The sequence goes on from NZ_JBEXDT010000014.1 coordinate 4,064, forward strand.
ATGACGTACTGCGCCCGGACCGTGTGCGGCTCGCCGGTGGCCAGGTCGCGCAGTTCGGCGGTGACGCCGCCGGCGTCGGCCGTGATCGACTCGCACCGGGTTCCGAACCGCAGCTCGGCGCCCTTGCCCCGGGCGGCCTCGATCAGGATCGGCTCGACCGTGCTCTGGTCGGCCAGGCAGAACTCGCCTGCGGTCAGCTCGGGCAGCGCGCGGGGGGATTCCTCGTCGAAGATCCACTGCCAGTCGTCCACCAGGCTCGCGCACCTGGCGACGCCGGCGTCGTCGTCGAAGGGGCGGCCCGCGTCCTTGATGAGCTGGTCCAGGCCCAGCGGGCGGTAGATCTCCAGCGTGCGGGTGTTGATGCCTCTGGCGCGGCCGAAGAGCGAGACACCGCTGTGGCGGTCGGCGAGCAGGCAGGGAACGCCCTGGTGGGCGAGGAAGAGCGCGGAGGCGAGGCCGGCGTACCCGCCGCCGACGATCAGTACGGGGGTTTCTCTCATGATGGTTATAGTTACAGCGACACTAGTTACGCGTCAACTAGTAACGCTGGGGATAACATCGGGCCATGGCTCTTGACCGCGGTTCTCCGCTCGCCCTCACAGTGCTCGCCCTGCTGCGCCAACAGCCGCTGCACCCGTACGGCATCCAGCGCCTGCTCAAGCAGTGGGGCAAGGACGTGGTGGTGAACGTGGGCCAGCGGGCGAGCCTCTACCGCACGATCGACCGGCTGCAGGAGGGCGGCCTGATCCAGGTCCGCGAGACCGGCCGCGACCAGCAGTACCCGGAGCGCACGGTCTATGAGATCACCGACGAGGGCGGCCGGACGCTGTACCGCTGGCTCGACGAGATGCTGAGCGCCCCAAGGCAGGAGTTCCCGCAGTTCCCGGCGGCATTGGCCAGCGCGCTCCTGCTCGCGCCCGACGAGCTGGCCGAGGCGCTGGAGCGGCGCGAGCGGGCGGTCGCGAAGACGCTGGCCGGGCTGGAGGAGATGCTGACGGCCGAGGACGACCTGCCGCGGATCGCGGTGCTGGAGATCGAGTACCTGCGCGAGGTGACGGCGGCCGAGGCCCGGTGGCTGCGCGGAGTCGTCGAGGACCTGCGTGCCGGGCGGATCACCTGGTCACGGGAGTCTCTGGAGAAGGCGGCGGCGCGACGGGAGTGACCTTCCCGGCGGCGACACCCGCTTCGTCGCCGGCGGCCGCGGCCCGGCCCTTCGGTACAGCGGTGGACTCTCCCACCGCGGGAGGGTCCACCATGTTGGCGTGCGCCCGAACAGGCACGCGATGCCCGGACCATCACCGTGACGACCCGGCTGATCATCCCCGTTGAGGAGAGCATGGCATGACGAAGGTGAGAGATGTCGATGCCCGCGGTACGCAGCACTGCGAGACGACGACTCTGGGGGTGCTGCTGCGGCACCAAGGAGTTGATCTGTCCGAGCCCATGCTCTTCGGCCTGGGCTCCGGTCTGTCCTTCGTCTACTGGGACAGCAAGGGCATGGACTTCCCCTTCCTCGGCGGACGGGTCAAGCCTTTCGACCTCACCAGAAACCTGGCCACCAGGCTCGGGCTGGAGCTCGTGGTCCGGGAGACCGCCTCCCCCCGCAGGGCATGGGAGAACGTGGCGGCCCCCATCGACGCCGGCCACCCCGTCGGGCTGCAGCTCGACAGCTACCACCTGGACTACTTCGGGTCGAAGGTGCACTTCGGCGGTCATGTCGTCGCCATGTACGGCTACGACGACCACGACGCCTACCTGGTGGACACCGACCAGCAAGGCGGAGCGGTGTCCACCAGCCTGACCAGCCTCGCCCAGGCCCGAGCCGCGCGCGGCCCGATGACGGCCAAGCACCGGTCCTTCACCCTCACCGCTCCGACGAGCCTGCCTTCCCCGCGGGACCAGGTCATTCCTGCCATCACCGCCTGCGCCGACGCCTTCCTCGACCCGCCCATCGCCAACCTGGGTCACCGTGGGATCGACAAGGCCGGCAAGCTCGTACGCACATGGCTCCAGCGGGCCGACGACCCGCAGCGGGACCTGCCGCAGGCCGCCCTCCTGATGGAGAAGGCCGGCACCGGCGGCGCCCTGTTCCGTAACCTCTACCGAGACTTCCTCGGCGAGTGCGTCCAACTCCTCGACAGCAGCCACCTGCGCACCGGCCACGGGCTGTACACCGAGGCGGCGACCCTGTGGACGGAAGCCGCGGCACTGATCGCGAAAGCCGGTGAAGCGGGCGATGCGCAGTACCTCGTACAGGCGGGCGACGTCCTGGGCGATATCGCACGCACAGAGCGCGCGGCGATGCAGGCGCTGAGCTGCCTGGGGGGATGAACTGACAGCCTTCTTCCGCAGCGCGCCCGCTCGGGAAGGGTCAGGCGATGGGGCCGAGATAGGTTCCGCCGGAGACGTCGATGGTCTGGCCGGTCACCCAGCGGCCCTGCGGCCCGGCCAGGAAGGCGACGACGTCGGCGACGTCCTCCGGCTCGCCGAGCCGTCCGAGTGCGGTGATCGCCTCCAGCCCGGCGACGACCTCGGGGATGGAGGTGTAACCCGCGGTCATGTCGGTGCGCACCGCGCCGGGCGCGACCGTGTTCACGGTGATGCCGCGCCGGCCCAGCTCGTTGGCCAGCGAGGGGGCCATCGACTCCAGCGCGGCCTTGGTGATGGTGTAGCCGATCTGCGTGGAGACCGCGAAGCGGCTGGCGGTCGAGCCCATGTTGACGATGCGGCCGCCGTCGTTCAGCAGCGGCAGGGCCCGCTGGATCACGAAGAACGGCGTGGTGACGTTGATCGCCAGCAGCATGTCCAGCTCTTCCGGCGTGACCTGCGCGATCGGGTTGCCGGAGCCGATGCCCGCGTTGTTGACCACGATGTCCAGGCCGCGCCCCGCCAGCCCCGCGGTCAGGCCCTCGAAGAGCCGGTCCACCTCGCCGTCCTCGCCGAAGCGGGCCCGGACGGCGAACGCGCGGCCTCCTGCCTCCTCGATACGGGCCACGGTCTGCTCGGCCGCCTCCACGTTGCCGCCGTAGTGGACGGCGACCTCGGCGCCCTCGGCGGCCAGCCGCAGCGCCACCGCCCGGCCGATGCCCCGCGAACCACCCGTGACCAGCGCCGTCTTGCCTGCCAGGAAACCCATGTCCGCTCCTCAGTTGCGGGGCCGGTCCTCGGTGCGGACCCGGCCATGGGTCAACCGTGGCGTGGGCGGCTCACCGCACGCTCACCAGCCGCTCACCGGCCACGCTGACCGGCCACGCTCACCAGCCGCTCACCGGCCACACCTCCGGGGCCGCCTGTGCGGCGGCTGCCCGGCTGTGGCGCCGGTACTCGGAGGGTGTCAGTCCGACCAGCGTCCGGAAGCGGCGGGCGAAGTACGTCGGGTCGTCCCAGCCGACGGCGGCGCCGACCCGGGCGGCCGGCAGGGTCGAGTGCGTCAGTAACGTGGCGGCGCGCTCGGCCCGCAGCCGAGCCAGGAAGCCCAGCGGCGTCAACCCGACGTACCGTCCGAACAGCCGGCCCAGATAGGCGGGGTCCAGGTTGACCGCCCGGGCGAGATCGTCCAGCCGCCACGGCCGGGCCGGATCGGCCTCCAGGCGGGCGACGGTGGCGGCGACGGCGGGGTGGACGACAGGTTCGGACGCCTTCCGTCCGGGGTCCCGGCCGTCGGCCAGGATGCCCAGCACGGTGACCAGCCGGCCCAGCACGCGGCCCGGCCGGCTCTCAGCGCCGGCGAGGTCCCGTTCGAGCAGGCTGATCTCCGTGATGGTCTCCTCGGCGGCGGCCGGATCGACGGTCGTGACCGCGACGCCGTGCGTGCCGGATGCCACCGGATCGGTCCACAGCATCCGGCGCAGCATCGGGATGTCGTACAGGGCCGCCAGCTCGGCTCGTAGCGCCTGCGCGGACAGGCAGCAGTTGGCGACGGTCAGGTCGCTGCAGTCCCGGAAGCCGTGCCAGGCGCCGGGGCGGAGCACGATGACCTGCCCGCGCCGCAGCGGGTGCTCGCCCTGGCTGGTCACGTGCCGGCCGTGACCGCTGCCGATCACCGCGATCTCGAGGAAGTCGTGCGCGTGCGACTCGATGTCGAGATCCACCTGGTGAACGCCTCCCAGGACCGGGCTCCCGGCGAACAGCGCGTGCTCGTGCAGCGTGGCAGGCATGTCGGGATCGTACGACTGCTCGTCGGGATCGGCCTAGCCCATGGCGGCACCCAACGGCGACGCTTGCGGTAGCCCAACGGCAGGACCATGGAGGTCATGATGGACACGACCACGATCGAGCAGTCCGGCAGCGACGTCGGCGCCGACGGCCGGGTGTCGGACGAGCTTGTGACGGCATACCGCGAATCCGGTTTCGTACGAGTACGAGGCGTCCTCGATCCGGGCGAGGTGGAGCGCTTCCGGGCGAGCGCCGAGGCGTTCCTGGAGGCGCATCGCGCGGAGAGTCTGGAGAAGCAGGGCGTCTTCAGCCAACTGGTCAACGTCTGGCAACGCGACCGCACGCTGCGGGAGCTCACGTTCCACCCGCGGCTCGGCCGGATCGCCGAGCAGCTCGCCGGGTTCTCGCTGCGGCTCTGGCACGACCAGATGCTGGTCAAGGAGCCGCACAACAACGCCGCGACCGAGTTCCACCAGGATCGGCCGTACTGGCCTCATGCGGGTGACCGGCTCCCGCTGTCGGCATGGATCGCGCTGGTCGACGTTCCGCCGGAGCGGGGCTGCATGACCTTCCTGCCGGGCACCCAGGATCGCACCGGCCTGCGCCCGCAGGACCTCCACCACGAGGAGGACCTGTTCACGATGGACCCGTCGCTGCGCTGGATCCCCCGCGTCACCGTGCCGCTCCGCGCCGGCGACTGCACCTTCCACAGCGGCTACACCGGCCACATGGCGCTGCCCAACCGCACCGACCAGGCCCGGCTCGCGCACGTCACCATCTACATGGACGAGGCGACCCGCTACAGCGGGGGCGAGCACATCGTGACCGACCCTCTCGGGCTCGCCGCGGGCGACCGGTTGGACGGCGGCACCTTCCCCCGCCCCTGGGCCTGATCCGGCCCGGAGGTGACCGCGCGCGCCGGCCGCGCAGGGTCGCCGCCGGCGCCGACGGCTCGATCACGCGGTGCGGACGGCCTCCTCCAGGAAGGCGCGGACCTCCTCGGCCTCCGGAACGCCGAGCTTCCCGTAAAGGCCGAGAGCCAGCCGGCCGTGCTCGCGAGACTGCTCCGCGTGCCCGAGCGCGAGATGGGCGCGCGCCAGCCCGTCGTGAGCACGCGCCTGCTCCGGCCGGTTGCGGGTCCGGTCGGCGAGCGCGAGCGCGGCCGTGTGCTCCTCGACCGCCCGGGCCGGGTCGCCCGCCGCCTCGGCCAGCCCGTTGAGCGCGGCCGCCTCGTCGGCGGTGTTGCCGAGCCTGCGGTACAGGGCCGCGGCCTGCTCGTGGCGGGTGCGTGCCTGGGCGAGCTCGCCCTGATGCCGGAGGACGACGCCGAGGTGGTTGAGGGTCACCGCCGCCCCGGCCGGGTTGGCGACCTTGCGGTGGAGCGCCAGCGCGAGGTCGAGATGGCGCCGGGCCTCCTCCGGACGGCCGGCGCGGTCCAGGACGAGGGCGAGGATGCCGAGCACGTGGGCCTCGCCCCAGGTGTCGGCGCCGATCCGAGTGAGGTCGAGCGCCTGCTTGAGGTACTGCTGCGCCTGCGCGTCCTGCCGCCGGCGCAGGGCCACGTTGCCCAGCGTGAGCAGGGCCCTGGCCCGTTCGTACGTGTCCTCGCAGGCGTCGAGCGCCTGGCGGGCGTGCTCCTCCGCGCGCTCGTACTCGCCGAGCCGCCAGTACGTCCACGCCAGGTCGGTGAGCGCTCGCGCCTCGAACTCGCGGCGGCCCAGCTTGCGGCTGCGCTGGAGCGACAGGGTGTGGAGGGTGATCGCGTCGTCGTGGTGCGCCTGCCGGTCGAGGTAGGGGCGCATCGCCAGGGCGAGCATGCCCAGGCAGATCTCGGGTCCGTGGACGGCCGTCGCGATGATGTTGGAGCGCTCGGCGTCGAGCCAGGCGATCGCCTCCGCGGCGTCGCGGACGGGGGCGATCGGGGAGTCCGGCTGGGGGATGCCCTCCCGCTGGCTGAGGCTGTCCGGGAACAGCCGGTCCACCGCCGCGCGGGAGCGGTGCAGGTAGTAGGTGAGCAGCCGCAGGACGGCGCCGTCGTCCTCGGCGATCGAGCGGGCGTGCTCGCGGAGCAGGTCGTGGAAGGTGTATCGGCCCGGTTCGAGCTGCAGGAGCATGTGGGCGTCGAGGAGGGCTTCGAGCAGCTCCTCCGCCTCCTCCTCCGAGATCCCGGCCAGCGCGGCCGCGCCGTACGGGTCGATGTCGCGCCCCGGCACCAGCCCGAGCAGGCGGAACATGCGCTGCTCGGCCTCGTGGAGCTGCTCGTAGGAGAGGATGAAGGCCGCCGACACGCCGTCCAGGAGCCGGCGATGGTCCCGCAGCCGGCCCGCCAGGTAGGACACGGTCCAGCGCGGGCGGTGCTGGAGGCGGGCGGCCGAGATGCGGATGGCAAGCGGCAGGTGCCCGCACAGCCGCAGCACCTCGCGTACGGCGTCCGGCTCGTGGTGAGCGCGTTCGCCCACGATGCGCTCGAACAGCTCGACGGCGTCCTCCTCGCCCAGCACGTCGACCGACAGGGCGTGGGCGCCGTCCAGGTCGACGAGCCGCCGCCTGCTGGTGACCAGGACGAGGGTGTCGGAGTGTCCCGGCAGCAGGGGACGTACGTGCTCGGCGTCGAAGGCGTTGTCCAGGACGGCCAGCACGCGGCGATCGGCCAGCTCGGCGCGCCAGAGGGCGCTCCGCTCGACCAGCGTGACCGGGATGCGGTCGGCGGGCACCCCGAGCTGGCGGAGGAGGGCCTCCAGGGCGGCGGCGGCGTCGACCGGCTCCCGGCCCGCGGTGTGGGCCTGGAGGTCGATGAACAGCCGGCCGTCCGGATAGCGGGCGGCCAGCCGGTGGGCCACGTGGACGGCGAGCGTGGTCTTGCCGATCCCGGCCATGCCGTCGATCGTGACGACCGCCGGCCCGCGGTAGTCGTCCACGAGCCGCTCCAGCTCGGCGGACCTTCCGGAGAAATCGGGAATGTCGTAGGGCAGGAAGGTGGAGCGACGCGGCGGCCCGGAGCCGGCCGGCGGCGCGCCGGCCGGCCGCAGGGCCGGATCGTCCGCCAGGACCGCCCGCTCCAGCTCGGTGAAGGCGCGTCCGGGGTCCAGCCCCTGCTCGTCCGCGAGAGCCGTCCGGTAGGCACGCGCCGCGGCCAGGGCGTCGGCCTGCCGTCCCGCCCGGTGCAGGGCCATGACGAGGTGGCCGTTGAGCTTCTCGCGGAGCGGCTCGGCGGTCACCTGGGCGGCGAGCTCGTCGAGCAGGTCGCCGTGCCGCCCGGCGGCCAGCTCGTCCTCCACCAGGCGCTCGTACGCCGACAGCCGCCGGTCGTTCCAGAGCTCGCGGACGCCGGTGACGTAATGCGCGTGCACGTCCTCCAGCGCCTCGCCGCTCCACAGGTCCAGGGCCGCGCGCAGCTCGCCGGCGGCCACCAGGTCGGTGAACTCCTGCGCGTCCACCTGCCCGGGCTCCGGTCGCGCGACGTAGCCGCCGGCACGCGTCTCCAGGAGCTGTACGGCTCCCGCGGCACGCAGCACCTTGCGGATCGCGGTGATCGAGGCGTGGATCTGCGACCGGGCGGTGTCGGGCCGGTCGTAGCCCCACATCGCGTCGATCAGCCGCTCGATGCTGATCACCCGGCCGGCGTTGAGCAGGAGGTAGGCCAGCACAGCCCGGTGACGTGGGGCGATGCCCGTCAGCGGCGCGCCGTCCACGATCATCTGGACGGGCCCGAGAAGAGTGAAGCGCAGCATCGTTCCCCCATCACTTCGCATCGTGCGCGCATAGCGAATGTATCAATCCGGGCAGCCACTCTGGTCTCACACGAACCGAGCACGAACCCGAACGAACCCGCACGAACCGAGCACGAACCGATACGGAGGAACACGATGGAAGCCCGGATGAAGAACCCCGCCACGGTCATCCCCGCCGCGATGAAGCCGATCATGGAGTTGATGAAGGCCGCCCAGTCGCAGGGTCTGCCCCAGGAGCTCATGGAGATGATCCACCTGCGGGTCAGCCAGATCAACGGCTGCAGCTTCTGCGTGGACGCCGGCCTGAAGAACCTGCGCAAGCTCGGCGCGAGCGACGATCGCATCGGGCTGGTCGCCGCCTGGCGCGAGGCTCCCTACTACACCGACGCCGAGCGGGCCGCGCTGGCGCTGGCCGAGGCCTCGACCCGGCTGGCGGACCACACCGACGCCGTCTCCGACGAGGTCTGGAACAACGCCGCCGACCACTTCGACGAGCAGCAGCTCGCCTCGATCCTGCTGATGACCGCCGTCACCAACCTCTTCAACCGCCTGAACGCCCCGATCCGGCAGGTCGCCGGCAGCTGGTAACCCCCAACCCCCCACCATGCAGAAGGAGGCACCGACATGTCCGTCGTCCGCTCGCACCGCTACTCCGTCGCCGAGGCCGACCTGGAGGAGTTCCTGGCCCGCCGCAGCTCGCTGATCGCGACCGTCCGGGAGGGCCACCCCGGGCTCACCCACGCCGTGCTGATCCGCCTTGAGGACGGCAGCTACACCGACACCTGGCACTGGGAGACCGGCCGGCAGATGGGCGCCGCGCTCGCCGCCATCCCCACCTTCCCGGAGGCGCCGCTGACCATGGCGCTCACCAAGGACGGCACCGCCCTGAACGGCCAGGTCGTCGACGAGCGCTGAGCCCCGATGCGACGGCGAACCCGGCACGATCGTCCCGTGACGGTCGTGCCGTGACGGAGGCGACGACATATGCCGGCGACGCGAGTCCAAGGGGCTAGCCGACCAGCTTGGCGACGACGCGGACGAGGGTCTCCCGGGCACTCCCAGGACTTTCCGCCATGATGAGCTGGGCGAGCTGCGGAGTGGCGTACCACCATCCGGCCAGCGCGATCACCGCGTAGAGCAGCTCCCTGGGCGCGAACTCCGCGCTCAGAGCGCCCGTCTTCTGGGCCGTGGCCAGCGCGGCCAGCTTGGCGGCGTAGTGGGCGCCGCGCTGCTCCCCCGCCGTGACCGGGCCGTCACCGCGGTGCAGGCCCTCCCAGTGCAGCAGGCGGATGAGCTGCGGATGCTCGCGGTGGTAGTCGTACACCCGGCCGGCGTACTCCGGCAGGTCGGCGGCCAGCCGGTCGTCCAGCGGCACCGCCTCGGCCAGCCGCTCCAGCGCCCAGGTCAGCACGGCGGCGAACAACTGCTGCTTGTTGCCGAAGTACTGGTAGATGCGCTCCTTGTTGACGCCCGCGGTGCTCGCCACCCGGTCGAGCCGGGCGCCCGCGGGGCCGTGCTCGGCGAACTCCTGCACCGCCGCGTCCAGCAGGAGCTGCCGCGTCCGTTCCGTGTTCCACGCCATGGCCGTCAGCATAGCCAGAATTCCAACTCGACAGTTGGAGATCCCTCTGCCAGACTCCAACTATCCAGTTGGAATCTGCTCTGGAAAGGGATCGACCCATGCTCTCCGCCCCCTCCGTCCACCGCCGCGCACTGATCACCTGGCTGTCCGTCTACTCGATGATCATGCTGGTCCAGCTGCTGATCGGCTCGGCCCTGGCCTCGCTCCCGCTGCCCCTGCGCACTCTGGTGCTCACCGCGATCGTGGTCCCCGTGGTGGTGTACGGCCTCGTGCCCACCCTGCTGCGCGCCCACGAGCACCTCCGCCGTCGTCAGCGGGCCCGCGCGCCGGAGCGGCTCCGGGATCTTTGAGCCACGGGTCATGGGACGTTGCCGAACCCGTCATTGATGCGGGATGGGCCGGTCCGCACAGTTGATGTGCCCCATCGGCACGCCTTGAAGGACGTCACACATGCGAAAGATCCTCAACACCGCCCACCTCTACATGATCATCGGCCTGGTCAGCGGCTTCTACTACCGCGAGCTCACCAAGTTGAACGACTTCACCGGCGACACGCAGCTCAGCGTCGTCCACACGCATGCGTTCGCGCTCGGCATGCTGGTGTTCCTCATCGTCCTGGTGCTGGAGAAGCAGTTCGCGCTGACCTCCAGCCGGCTGTTCGGCTGGTTCTTCTGGATCTACAACGCCGGTCTGGCGCTGAGCATGGCCATGATGACCCTCCACGGGACCTTGACGGTGCTGGGACGTCCCAGCGGCGATGCCATCGCGCTGATCGCCGGGCTGGGTCACATCCTGCTCACCGTGGGCCTGGTCCTGCTGTTCGTCACCCTGGGCAAGCTCCTGCCGGCCAAGGCCCGGCCGGACGCCGAGCCGGCTCTCCCGGACAGCCGGGCAGGCGCGACGTCGGCTCCGGGTCCCCGATGACCTCCACGACGTGCGGTCCCTCTACCGGACCACCCGGTACGTCAGGTGGGTGACGAGGCCGGTGCCCGAGGGGGCGCCGAGGGGTTCGAGGGTGATGTCGCCGACGTCGCGGAGCAGCCGCTCGCCTCCGCCGAGGATCACGGGCGCGACGTGCAGGCGCAGCTCGTCGATGAGCCCCGCCGCCAGGTACTGGTTCACCGTCGCGGCGCCGCCCGCGATGGCGACGTCACGGTCACCGGCGGCCTCGCGCGCCTGGGCCAGCGCCGCCTCGATCCCACCGATGACGAAGGTGAACGTCGTGCCGCCCTTCATCGTCACCCGCTCGCGCGGGTGGTGGGTGAGGACGAAGACCGGCGCGTGGTAGGGCGGCTCGTCGCCCCACCAGCCGTTCCAGTCCAGGTCCCAGGCGCCGCGGCCGGGGCCGAACATGTTGCGGCCCATGATGAACGCCCCGGCCGCGGTGATGCCCTCGATCTCCGCGGCGTGCCGCTCGGGCTCGTCGAACATCCACTGGTGCAGGCGCTCGCCCGCTCCCTCGCCGAGCGGGTTCTCCATGCTCTGGTGCGGTCCGGCCACGAAGCCGTCGAGGGACATCGCCATGTCGCACGTGACCTTGGTCATCTCGCTGCCTCCTGCGTCCGCGGCGCCCGTCCGGCGCCGCCTTCACGGGAAGGTCGGAGCCGTCCGCCCGTTCTTCACATCCGGCCGGCATCCTTTTCGGCGGACGCGCCTGCCTGAGGCTCGGAGGCGGCGTGAGACGCCCGGCGGATGTGGCACGATCGAGTCAGCACCGCCAGGCGAGCACGCCGCGGTGGAGGCGCGGGAAACGAAGGACATGAACCGGGCACCAGGCATGGTGGATGTGGCACGCGAGGCCGGCGTGTCACACGTCACCGTATCCCGCGTCCTCAACGATCACCCCTCCGTCCGGCCGGAGACCCGCGCCCGGGTCGAGGCCGCCATCGAGAAGCTCGGCTACCGCCGCAACAGCGTCGCCCGCGCGCTCAAGAGCCGCCGCTCCTCGACGATCGGCGTGGTGCTCGCCGGGGCCGAGTTGTTCGAGCTGCCCAGGATCCTGCGCGGCGTGCAGACCGCGGCGCAGCTGGCCGGGTACTGGGTCAACCTGGCCAGCTGGCAGGGCGGCAGCACCATGGACCTGGCCGAGACGCTGCAACGGCTCACCGACCAGTCGGTGGAGGCCATCGCCGTCATCGCGGACCGGCCCCTGGTGGCGGACGCGCTGGCCGACATCGTCACCGGCGTGCCGATGACGGTGGTCATGTCCGGCAACGTGCCCAACCCGGAGCTCGGCTTCGTCGAGCTCGACCAGGAGCTGGGCGCGCGGCTGGCCGTGCGTCACCTGCTGGAGCAGGGGCATCGCCATGTCGTCCACCTGACCGGGGCGTTGCGCACCTTCGACGCGCGGGCCCGCGTGGACGGCTGGCGAGCCGCGCTGGAGGACACGCCCGGGGCCGGCGGAGAGCTGCTCGAAGGCGACTTCACCGGAAACAGCGGCTACCGGCTCGCCCATTACCTCGTCACCCGTCCGGAGCACGAGCTTCCGACGGCGATCTTCGCCGGCAACGACCAGATGGCCATGGGCGTGCTGGCGGCCTTCGCTGAGCTCGGCGTCAAGGTTCCGGCCGACGTCTCGCTCGTCGGGTTCGACGACACCGCCGGGGCCGCCTACCTGGTGCCCGCGCTGACCACGGTCCGTCAGGACTTCGTCGGTCTCGGACAGCGCTCGATCGAGCAACTGCTGCGGATGATGCGCGGCGAGCCGGCCATGAGCGAGCGGATCGCCCCCGAGCTGGTGGTCCGGCGCAGCACCGCGCCGCCCCGGCCCCAGCGCTAGCCGCTCTGCCCCGACGACTCCGTCACGCGGGGCCGTCGGAGCCGGCGGGCCGGTAGTCGAACCAGTGGACGTGCGCCCGGCCGTGACCGGCCTGTCCGTTGCCGGTGGCGTAGAGCCCCAGGAAGACCCCCACGAACCCGCCCGCGCGCTCGGTGCTGAAGAAGGGCCGCTCGACACCGGCCAGGTCGATCCACTGGCCGGCGCCGGGCTCCTTGAGGCGGAAGGTGTAGCCGGCCTCGTCTCCGTCGACGGCCAGCACCGCCTCGCCTGCCGACACCGGCACCGAGGCCAGGCGGGTGCTGGTGCCCGCGTCCCGGACCGTCAGCACCGCCTGCGCTCTTCCCCTGGCGTCCACGGTGAGGGCGAGCGTGGCGTAGCGGTCCTGGCTCTGGAAGACGGCCACACCGGCTTCCTCCGCCGGATGGGTGGCGGTGAAGCTGATCCGGGCCCGCGCGTGGAAGCGGACGTGCTGCTGACGCCGGCCGACGAAGGCCGGTACGCCGGTGGAGCTGAGCGGCTCAGCAGCGAGCTCCAGGTCCAGCCCCTGCCCGCCGGCCGAGGGTCTGACGCGGTCGCCGACCGGGCCGCGGAGGCTGTTCCACTCCAGGCCCAGCACCGGCTCGTCGAAGGTCACCCGGCCCGCCACCCCGGCGTCGTCCCCCTCCGGTCCGCCGGAGGCGATCGACGGCAACCGCTCCGACAGCCGCACCCCGCCCGACTCCGGGGCGAAGACGGGCCCGTGGGAGCCCCACGCGACAGGCACCAGGAACACCTCCCGGCCCAGCGTGTGGGTGCCCTCGATCGGCCGGACGCCGAGCGTCACCGCCCACGTCTCACCGTCGGGGGTGTCCACCAGGTCCGCGTGGCCGACGTTGTGGATGGGCTCGTCCGGGCCGCGATGCCGGTGCGTCAGCAGCGGGCTGCGCGGATCGGTGACGTAGGGACCGGTGACGACGCCGGAGCGCGCCGCGGTGACGCTGTGATTGCCTTCGGTGCCCCCTTCGGCGGCGATCAGGTAGTACACGCCGTCGCGTTTGTACAGGTGCGGCGCCTCCACCCACGCCCCGCGTACGGCGCCGTGCCAGAGCACGTGGGTGGGCCCGACGAGTTCGAGGCTCCGCAGGTCGAGCTCGCGCATCCACAGCTCGCCGGGGCCGCCGTCGTTCGGCTGGGCGGCGTCCCGGCAGGCGGTGAACCAGCAGCGGCCGTCGTCGTCGAAGAACAGCGACGGGTCGATGCCTTCGGCCTCCAGCGGGACGGGGTCCGACCACGGCCCCGCGGGGTCGTCGGCGGTGACGACGAAGGTGAGGCTCCCCCGCCGTCCTCTCGCCACGGTGGAGACCACGTAGAAGGTGCCGTCGTGGTGGCGGATGGTCGGCGCCCAGACGCCGTCGGAGACGTCCAGCCCCTCCAGGGAGGGGCGGCCCGGCCGGTTCAGCACGTGCGTGAGCTGACGCCAACGGACCAGGTCACGGCTGTGGAAGAGGGGAATGCCCGGATAGTAGGCGAACGAAGAGGTGACCAGGTAGAAGTCCTCGCCGGCTCGGCAGATCGACGGGTCCGGATAGCAGCCGGTCAGGACCGGGTTGCGGAAGGTGAGCACGGGGGTGAGCTCCGAAGCGATGTCGGCTCTGTTACGAGCAGGGGCTTGACAGGATGACAACGTTAACATCAGGTTAGATCCCAACGCACGAACCCGGCATCCCGCCGTGATGCACCACCTGTCCGAGGAGACCGTCATGACCCCACCGACCCTCCCGCCGCCCCGTCGCCGCCGCCGCGGGATGATGCCGGCCGCCGCCCTGACGGTCGCCCTGGCGGCGTCGCTGACCGCCTGCTCGTCCGGCGACACCTCCTCCTCGGGCGCCTCCTCGGGCACCGCGGCCGCCGACGGACCGGTCACGCTGCAGGTCTGGACTTGGAACCTCAAGGGCAACGATCCGCGCGCCACGGCGATCGCCGACAAGTACCACCAGGAACACCCGAACGTCACGATCAAGCTGTCGGAGGTCGGCGGGACCGCCGACACCGCCTCCAAGCTGCTGGCCGCCGACCAGGCCGGCGACACCCCCGACGTGGTGCAGGTGGAGTACCGCGGTCTGCCCGCCCTGGTGGTGGCGGGAGCCGTCAAGGACATCACCGCCGACGTGGCCGGCGCCAAGTCCGGCATCGAGCCCAACATCTGGGCCCTGACCACCTTCAACAACCAGGTCTACGGCGTGCCCCAGGACATCGGGCCGATGATGTTCACCTACCGCAAGGACCTGTTCGCCAAGTACGGCGCCAAGGTGCCCACCACCTGGGCCGAGTACGCCAAGGCCGCCGAGCAGATCCACAAGAAGGACCCCAAGGTCTACATCGCCAGCTTCGCGGCCAACCAGATCGAGTTCTTCGCCGCCCAGGCCGCCCAGGCCGGCGCCCGGTGGTGGAGCAACGACGGCGACGCCTGGAAGGTCGGCATCGACGGCGAGGCGTCGCTGAAGACCGCCGACTTCTGGGAGGACCTGGTGAAGCGCGACCTGGTCAAGGTCGAGCCCCTGCTCACCCCCGAATGGAACGCGCAGGTCAACGACGGCAGGATTCTGAGCTGGGCCGCCGCCGCGTGGGCGCCCAACGTGATCCACTCGGTGGCGCCGGACACCTCCGGCAAGTGGGAGTCCGCGCCGCTGCCGCAGTGGACGCCCGGCGACCCGGCCGTCCCGTTCCTGGGCGGCTCCACGTATCTGGTGCCGGCCAAGTCCAAGCACGCCAAGGAGGCCGCGGCCTTCGCCGCCTGGCTCGGCGCGTCCGACGAGGGCTCCAAGCTGACGCTCGGCCTCGACATCTTCCCCGGCGGCAACGCGGGACGTCAGGCGACGCTGACCCACGAGCCGCCGCGGCTGATGCCGCAGCAGAAGGACTTCTACCAGGTCGCCGACCAGGTGATCAAGAACACGACCATCCCGGTGACCTGGGGACCCAACGTCAACGTGGCGCAGACCGCCTTCGGCGACGCCCTGAACACCGCCGCGCTCAACAAGACCTCCTTCCGCGAGGTGTACAAGGCCACGCAGCAGGCCGTCGTCGCTGACCTGCAGAAGTCTGGCTATACCGTGACCAAGTAGCCGATCGCGGGCCCGGCGACCGGCCGGGCCCGCAGCGTCGGCCTCTCGACCCACCCTGGACGCCTCATGCCCGCCACCTCCACCTCGGCCGCCCCGGCCGCCACTGGCTCCACGGCCCCCGCACCGACCGGACGGCGCACGCGTATCCGCGCCGTCGCCACCCCATGGCTGTTCGCCACGCCGGCGATCGTGCTCTTCGCCCTGTTCCTGATCGTCCCGATCGGTTACGCGATCTACCTGAGCTTCCGCGGCTTCCGCGTCGAAGGCGGCGGCGCGTTCGGGCGGCGCGTGCAGACCTTCGTCGGCTTCGACAACTACCTCGCCGCGCTCGGCGACCCGGGGTACGTCGCCGGGCTCGGCCGGGTCCTGCTCTACGGCGTCATCGCCATCCCCAGCGTGCTGGGCCTGGCCCTGCTGTTCGCGCTGCTGCTCGACACCCCCCGGGTGCGGGCGCGCGGCTTCACCCGAACCGCGATCTTCCTGCCGTACGCGGTGCCCGGTGTGATCGCCAGCCTCCTGTGGGGCTTCCTCTACCTGCCCAGCACCAGCCCGCTCACCTACCTCGCCGAGCGGCTGCACGCCGGGCCGCTGGACTTCTTCGGCTTCCCCGCCCTGTACTTCTCGCTGGCCAACATCGCGCTGTGGTCCGGCGTCGGCTTCAACATGATCATCATCTTCACGTCGCTCCGGGCCATCCCCACCTCCATCTACGAGGCGGCCCGGATCGACGGAGCCAGTGAGCTGCAGATCGCCTGGCGCATCAAGATCCCGCTGGTGGCCCCCGCCCTCGTGCTCACCGGCCTGTTCTCCGTGATCGGCACCCTGCAGCTGTACAGCGAACCCGCCACGCTGCGCCCGATGACGACCACCATCTCCTCCACCTGGGTGCCGCTGATGAAGATCTACCAGGAGGCGTTCATGAACGACAATCTCGGCGGGGCCGCCGCCGCCTCCGTCGTGCTCGCCCTGGGCATCCTCGTCCTCTCGCTGGTCCTGCTGCGCTTCTTCCAGCGCAGGACCTTCGGGGACAACGCATGAGCGCCGCCCTGCAGACCTCGCCCCGTACCGGCGACCGCCAGTTCGACCACCGCCACCGCCCCGCCGCCCGCAGGCGGCCGCGACTGCCGCTGATCGTCCTGCTGCTCGGCGCGCTGTACTGCCTGACTCCCGTGCTCTGGGTGGTCACCGCCGCCTCCAAGACCCCGCGCGAGCTGTTCACCACCTTCTCCTTCGCGCCCGGCAGCGGATTCGCCGACAACCTCGCCAACCTCAGCGAGTACGGCGACGGCCAGTTCTGGCAGTGGGGGCTCAACTCGCTGCTGTACGCCGGCGTGGGCGCGATCCTGTCGACGCTGGTGTCGGCCATGGCGGGTTACGCCCTGGCCAAGTTCCGCTTCCGCGGCCGCGAGGTGCTGTTCTCCGTGATCCTGGCCGGCGTGCTGGTGCCCGGCATCGTCCTGGCCGTCCCGCAGTACCTGCTGCTGGCCGGTGTGGGCCTGGCCGGAACCTACTGGTCGGTGCTCCTGCCGGTCATCATCAACCCGTTCGGCATCTTCCTGTGCCGGGTCTTCGCCAATGCCGCGGTCCCGCAGAGCACGCTGGAGGCGGCACGCCTGGACGGGGCCGGCGAGGTCCGCATCTTCGGCCACATCGTGCTGCCCATGATGACGCAGGGGCTGGTGACGGTGTTCCTGTTGCAGTTCGTCGGCATCTGGAACAACTTCCTGCTGCCGTTCATCATGCTGTCGGACCAGGACAAATACCCGATCACTCTGGGCCTGTACACGTTCCTTGGCAAGGGCGCGGGCGACGGCGACCTGTATTCGCTGGTCATCATGGGCTCGGCCGTGTCGGTCGTCCCGCTGATCGTTCTCGTCCTGGTCCTGCAGCGCTTCTGGCGCGCCGACCTGCTGGCCGGCGGGCTCAAGGGATAGGCCCTCCCCCTCTCCCCGCGTGTTACGGCAGACTGGGCACTGCCGGCTGGGCGTCGGTCCAGCCGGCCTGGAGCACGGTCTCGGTGCTGGTCTTGTCCGGGAACGGCTTGCCGTCGATCAAAGTCGTGCGAGCCTTCGACAGCAGCAGCATCGTGCCGGTGTCGACGATCAGGTCGGTTCTGAGCCCCATGGTCTTGCCCTTCTCGACAGTGTCCGGGTAGCCGTACGAGAGGGCCGCACCGGCTCTGCCCATGCCGTCCGTCGCCTTGCCCCGGGACTTGACGCCGGGCGTCGTCAGCAGGGCCTGGTAGGCCGCGGCGCGCACCTCCTTGGGCGCCGGAATCAGGTAGAGCAGCTCGGGCAGCGCCTCGGTGACGGACATGTCCACGTTCATCTCCCGTGCGGCTCGTGCGGCCTCGGCGAGCCAGGACTTCAACCTGTTCGGGTCCGCGGGCAGTCGCTGGACCTCGTCGTACGTCAGCTTCTGCCCGGCCAGGTTGAAGGTGTTGTCTCCCCGTACGGGGCTCACGTGGCCCTTGCCCGGTTGGGTGGACAGCGACACGGTCTGGCCGTCTGCCGCGCGGGCCCACTTGGCCGGCGAGCCGTCGCGGCGCCACGCCTTCCGGTCCGCCGCACTCTGCGGATACGCCCCCAGCGTCCTGGACCCCACCCAGGATCTGCCGTCGGGAGCCGTCCACCGCTCGAGGAGCCCCTGCTCCACCACCGAGTAACGGTTCCCTCCGCTGCCCAGTTGGCGGTGATGCGTCTCCTTCCACAGCACCTTCCCGTGCCAGTAAGCCCCTCCAGGGGGAGCCGACGCGGCGGCCGTGAGGCGCATCTCCGGTGCCCTGGCGGGACCGGGCAGGCCCACCAGGGCGGCGGCGCCCAGCGCGGCCAGGCCGGCACTGAGGGCGATCAGCCGACGGACCGGTGTGGTCGCGAACTTCATGCGTTCCTCCAGAGATCAGAAGTGACGACCCTCAATACGCCTGGGCCCTCTCGGAGGTTGCCCGAGGCGGAGGGCAACGGTCAGGGCCACCGAGGCGTATTAGGAGGCGTGAAACGGGACAGACAGCCGTGAGCGGCGCGGAGCACAGTTTCGGCGAGTTCGTGGCCGCGAGGGCCACGAGTCTGCTGCGAGTGGCCTATCTCGCCTGCGGAAACGAGACGGAGGCAGAGGATCTCCTCCAGACGGCGCTGGAGCGCACCTACAAGAACTGGGACCGGGTACGGGCCGACAGCCCCGAGCCCTACGTACGCCGCGTCATCGTCAACACCGCCATCAGCCGGGCCCGCCGCCGGAAGATCCTGAGCATCATCCCGACGCGCGTCCTGCCGGAGACGCCGGCGCGCTCGGCCGACGTCGACCTGCGCCACGTGCTCATGGACGCGCTGCGCGACCTGCCTCCCCGGCAGCGCGCGGTGGTCGTCCTGCGCTACTGGGAGGACCTCAGCGAGGCGCAGGCCGCGGAGGTGCTCGGCTGCTCGGTCGGCACGGTCAAAAGTCAGGCGTCGAAGGCGCTGGCCAAGCTCCGTACGGCGCTTGGCGAGGAATCCATGGAAGGAGTGATCGGCAATGCCCGCTCTTGAGGACCAGCTCCGCCAGATCATGGCGGACGAGACCGCGAAACTGCACGCCGCACCGGACCTCGCCTGGCGGGTCATGCGGTCCTCCCGGCGGAGACGGGGACGGGGCAGGATCGCGGCGGTGGCCACGTCGCTGGCCGTCGCCGCGGCGGCGCCCCTCTACCTGACGGTGGCCCCGGGCACCACGCAGACGCCCGCCGCCCACGAAACGGCCTCGGCCTCCGAGGCGCCGGCCGAGCCCGCCATCGACGACACCCCGCCCGCGCCGTCCGAGCCCCCGAGCCTCGGTGACCTGGGCGACGGGAAGGCGTTCGGGCGCGTCAAGGTGGGGTACCTGCCCGACGGCCTGCAGTGGTCCCACTGGTCCGTGGACTACGGTGACGCCTACACGACCTCGTGGAACTACGACGGCGACAAGCACGGCTTCTACTGCGTCCAGATCTACGTGTACGAGGACCAGGCCGTCCAGGAGATCGACGACCGGGTGAAGGCGCACCGTGACGAGGGCGAGGGCGAAGAGGTGACCGTCGGCGACCGGACGGGCTACACGGTCGTCCAGGGGGTCGGCGAGGACGGCGGGAAGGGTACGCCCACGCTCTTCCTGAACATGGGCGAGCGGCGGCGGGCCGAGATCATGTTCAGCCCGACGTACGTCAAGAAGCTCGACGGCCCCGAGGCCGTCGACCGCGAGCTGAAGAAGATCGCCGAAGGACTCACCGCCGCCGACTAGGTCCGCATCCCCTCCGGGACCGGCCGGATCCGCCCCCACCGGCCCCGGAGGCGACGCTCAGCAGGTGCGCCGCGACCAGCGATCAGCTCGTGATGCGCGTCCGGGCACGGAGCAGGGAGGCCACGACCACCTCCTCCCGCTCCGGGCTGAGGCGGACGAGGGGGATGGAGCAGCTCAGAGCCTCGTTGGGGACGGCGGAGCCGAAGTGCAGCGCGACGGCGAAGCAGCGCAGGCCGATGGTGGACTCCTGCTCGTCCACGGCGTGGCCGCGGCGCCGGATCTCCTGGAGCTCGCCGCACAGCGCCGCCCGGTCGGTGATCGTGTGGGTGGTGCGCGGCTCCAGGGTCTCCGGCAGGAGCTCGTCCACCTCCTCCCAGGGACGCTCTGCGAGGATGGCCTTGCCGAGGCCGGTCGCCCATGACGGCAGCCGCCGGCCGGGCCGGGAGACGACGGCCAGGGAGTGCCGGGAGATGTTGGTGGCCAGGTAGACGACCTCGGATCCGTCGAGGCGTGCCAGGTGCACGGTCTCGTCGAGCTCGGCGTTCAGCTCGTTCATCACCGGCTGCGCCCGCTGGACCACGTCGTCCCGCTCGACGTACGCCGCCCCGGCGCGCAGCGCTCGGATGCCGATCCGGTAACGGCCGACGCCGTCGGTCTCCAGCCATCCCGTGTTGACCAGGGTGGTGAGGAGCGCGTAACCGCTGGCCCGGGGCATGTCCAGCGCGGTGGACACGTCGCGCAGCGAGCACGCCTCCTTGGCGGAGCTGAGGTATTCGAGCACGGCGATGGTCCGCTCGGCCGATTTGACGCTGCGGACGCCTCCTCCGGTCTCGGGGGGGCCGGTCGATGCATTGGGGGACATGATCCCCATCTACACCCCTCTTGACGTTTATGGAAACACCAACTTAATGTCTCGGCTACAAATATAGATGCGGTCTCCATATGTAGACAAGAGGTAGCCGTTGATGTCCTCCACCGTCCCGCGGGTCGCCGCCACGCTGACCGGTCTGCTCGCCTTCCCCGTCACTCCGTTCACGGAGTCGGGGGACGTGGACCTGTCCCGTTTCAGATCCCACCTGACCGACGTGCTCGACGCGAAGCCGGGTGCGATCTTCGTCGCCTGCGGGACCGGTGAGCTGGCATCCCTGACCGCCACCGAGCACCAGGCGGTGGTCAGCGCGGCCGTCGAGCACGTCGCCGGCGCCACCCCCGTGCTCGCCGGCGTCGGCGGCGGCACCCGGACGGCCGCGGAGTTCGCCCGTGCCGCGCAGGCCGCCGGGGCCGACGGCGTGCTCGCGCTTCCGCCGTACCTCCAGGTCGGGCCGCAGGCCGGGCTCGTGTCCCACTACCGCGAGGTGGCCGCCGCCACGGACCTGGACGTGATCCTCTACCAGCGCGGCACCGCCATCTTCTCGCCCGAGGCGGTGGCCGAGCTCGCCGAGGTGGACAACATCGTCGCGCTGAAGGACGGGCACGGCGACATGGAGCTGCTCCAGCTCATCCAGGTCGCCACCGGCGGACGCCTCCCCCTGCTCAACGGCATGCCGACCGCGGAGGTCTTCGCCCGCTCCTATGTCGGTCTCGGCGCCCGCGCCTACTCCTCGGCGGTGCTGGCGTTCCTCCCGGAGGTCGCCGTCGCGTTCTTCCAGGCGTTCGAGAAGGGCGACGAGGCGACCCAGGACCTCCTGCTGCGCGAGTTCTACGCCCCGCTCGCCGAGCTGCGCCAGACCACTCCCGGCTACGCCGTCTCCCTGGTCAAGGCCGGGCTGGAGATCCGCGGCCGCTCCGCGGGACCCGTCCGCGCGCCGCTGGCCCAGGTCACCCCGCAGCACCGCGAGCAGCTCGCCCGCATCATCGACCGCGGGCTCGCCGCCCTCAGCGCGACGCCCGTCGCATAGCACGTCGCCTGCCCGGTACCGGCAGCAGGCGTTTTCGGAGGAACCATGACCACAACACCGCGCGTGTTCAACACCCCTCACCGCCGTCAGGCGGCCTCAGCCCTCCTGGCACTGGGCACGATCCTGTCGGCCGGCGCCTGCTCGGTCGCGAACAGCGACCCGGAGCCCTCGTCCGGAGCGGCGGCGGCCACCGTCCGCATCGTGCTGCCCGAGGAGCCCCCGACGCTGGAGCCGTGTGACGCCTCCCTCACCGCCACCGGGCGCGTCACCCGGGCCAACATCACCGAGGCGCTCACCGAGCGCGACCCCAGCACCGGGGCGCTCCAGCCGGCGCTGGCCACGGAGTGGAAGCAGGACTCGCCGACCGAGTGGACCTTCACCCTGCGCAAGGGCGTGAAGTTCCACGACGGCACCGCGTTCGACGCCAAGGCGGCGGCCTTCTCCATCGACCGCACCCTCGGCTCCAAGATCGACTGCAACGTGAACGGCTACGTCTTCGGCGGCATCAAGCTCACGGCGACGGCCGTGGACGACGCGACGCTCAAGGTGAAGACCGCCAAGCCCGACCCGATCCTGCCGCTGCGGCTGTCGTTCGTCGAGGTCGTGCCGACCACCACGAGCACGACCGGCAAGGTCCGCGAGCCCGTCGGCACCGGCCCGTTCAAGCTCGCGAAGTGGGACACCGGCCGCAGCCTCCGCCTGGAGCGGTTCGCCGGCTACTGGGGCAAGGCGCCCGAGTTCGCCGCCGCGGAGTACGTCTGGCGTACCGAGGGCAGCATCCGCGCGGCCATGGTCAAGAGCGACGAGGCGGACGTGGCCATCGGCCTCGCCCCGGAGGACGGCGCCGGCGACTCGGCCGTGCAGTTCCCCAACAACGAGACCTCCTACCTGCGCATCGACGCCACCAGGCCGCCGCTGAACGACATCCGCGTGCGCCAGGCGATCAACTACGCCATCGACCGGAGCGGCCTCGTCGCCTCGGTCTTCGCCGGGCTGGGCAAGCCGGCGGGACAGCTCGTCCCCGAAGGCGTGACCGGACACAGCACCGCCATCCAGCCGTGGCCGTACGACATGGCCCAGGCCAAGAAGCTGATCGCGGAGGCCAAGGCGGCGGGCGTCCCCACGGACACCCCCATCAAGATCATTGGCCGGAACGGGATCTACCCCAAGGCCGCCGAGGCGATGGAGGTCGTGCAGAACTCGCTGATCGAGGCCGGGCTGTCGGTGAAGATCGAGATGCTCGACGTGAACGCCTGGCTGGAGTACCTGCTGCGCCCGTTCCCCAAGGACCCCGGCCCCACCCTGCTCCAGGCCCAGCACGGCAACCAGGCCGGTGACGCGGCCTTCACGATGGGCCAGATCTACGGCAGCAAGGGCGCCCAGAGCAGCTACGGCACCGCCGAGCTGGACAACCTGATCAACACCGCCGAGCAGGCCTCCGCGGAGGAGCGCCAGGCGGCGTTCGCCAAGGCGCTGGAGTACCAGAACAAGGAGGTCGTGCGGGACGCGGTCATGGCGCACATGACCGGCATCCTCGCCCTGTCGCCCAAGGTCTCCTACAAGCCCAACGCGGCCACGAACGACGAGATGCGCCTCGCCGACATGCACCCGGCCGGCTGAGAGGAACGCGTGTGCTGACCTTCCTGCGGCGTCGCATCGTCTCCAGCGCGATCCCGCTGGTCATCGTGGTCCTCGGGGTGTTCTGCCTGGCACGTCTCACCGGCGACCCGGCGAACCTCTACCTGCCGCTCAGCGCCACGCCGGAGATGCGGGCCGAGTTCTCCGCCCGGCACGGGTTCGACCAGCCGCTGCTCGTCCAGTTCGGCGAGTACCTGGGCCAGGTCGTACGGCTGGACTTCGGCGAGTCGCTGCGGACCGCGCAGCCGGCGGCCGAGGCCGTGCTGCGGGCGTTCCCGGCGACGCTGCAGCTCGCGGGGGCGACCATGATCCTGGCGATCCTGGGCGCCGTCGTCGTCGGGAGCTGGGCGGCCTACCGTCCCAACTCCGTCGCGGACCGGGTCGCCAGCTTCACCTCGACCACCGCGGCGAGCATGCCGGACTTCTGGTTCGCCATCATGGGCGTCCTGGTCTTCGCCGTGGCCCTCGGCTGGCTGCCCACCTCGGGCACGGAGGGCGCGGCTGCGTGGGTGCTGCCCGTGCTCACCCTGCTGATCCGGCCGTTCGGCGTGCTCGTGCAGGTGGTGCGCGGGGCGATGGTCACCGCGCTGTCCGCGCCGTACATCAAGGTGGCGCGGAGCAAGGGCGCGGGCGAGATCCGGGTGGTGTTCGGCCACGCGCTGCGCAACGCCGCCCCTCCGGCGCTGACCGTGGCCGGAGACCTCACGGTCGGGCTGGTCAACGGGGCCGTGGTCGTCGAGACGATCTTCGGCTGGCCGGGCATCGGCAAGCTGATGATCACCTCGATCCTGCAGCGTGACTTCGCGGTGCTGCAGGCCGCGGTCCTGGTGACCGCGCTCACGATCTTCGCGCTCAACATCGTCATCGACGCCTGCTACGCGATCCTGGACTCCCGTGTCCGCCAGGGCGTGACGACATGACCAACGGAGACCTCATGTCCACGACTCAGGCCGGGCCGGAGCGGCCCGCCGAGACCCCCGCCGCGGGGCCCGCCGCCGTCCGGCGGGTCACCTGGTGGCGGCTGCTGCTGCGGGACCGGTTCGCCTGCGTGGCGGTAGTGATCCTGCTGGTCGTGGCCGCCTGCGCCATCATCGGGCCGATCCTGCTCGGCGACCTGGCCACCCGGCAGAACCTGCGGGCGGTCAACCGGCCGCCCTTCAGCCTCGACGACGGCTTCGCGTTCCTGCTCGGCAGCGACTCGCTCGGGCGCAGCGTGCTGGCCCGGCTCATCGTGGCCAGCCGCACGACGCTCTCCGTCTCGGTCCCGGCCGTCCTGATCTCGCTGGTCATCGGGTCGGTCTGGGGCATGTGGGCCGGTTACCACCGCGGCCGGCGCGAGAACGTCTCCATGCGGATCGCCGACGTCATCCTCAGCTTCCCCTCGCTGCTGCTGGCCGTGGTCGTGCTGTACGTCTTCTCGCCCAGTGCCATGAACATCGTCCTGGTCCTGGCCGTCGCCCGGATCCCGATCTACCTGCGGGCCGCGCGGGCGGAGTCGGCCGAGCTGCAGAGCAGGCTGTTCGTGGACGCGGCGCGGACCTTCGGCACCGGCAGCTGGGCCATCATCGGCCGGCACGTGGCGCCGACCGTGCTGCCGACCCTGTTCACCGTCGCGACCCTGGACTTCTGTTTCGTGATGCTGACCGAATCGTCGCTGAGCTTCCTCGGCATCGGCATCCAGCCGCCGGACATGAGCTGGGGCCTGATGGTCGCCCAGGGCCGGCAGGTCCTCCAGAGCGCCTGGTGGATCGCCGTCTTCCCCGGTCTCGCCATCGTGGTGACCACCGTCTCGGCGACCGTCCTCGCCTCGTGGGCGCGGCTGGCCATGGACCCCGGACAGCGGTGGCGGCTCACCTTGCCCCGCTCCCGGCGCAAGATCAAGGAGGTGCGGGCGTGAGCGAGTCGAACGGCACGGCGATCGCCGCCGCGGAGCCGGGACGGCCGGTGCTGGAGGTCGACAAGCTGGCCGTCGACATCAGGACCCCCGCCGGGACGGTCCGCGCCGTGCGCGAGGTCAGCTTCTCCGTCCGCTCCGGCGAGACGCTGGCGCTCCTGGGCGAGTCGGGCTGCGGCAAGAGCATGACGGCGCAGGCCATCGTCGGCCTCCTCGACCCGGTGGCGCACGTCGCCGGCGGCGCCGTGCGCCTGGACGGGACCGACATCCTCACCCTGTCGCCGGCACAGCGCCGCAAGCTGGCCGGCCCCGGCCTGTCGATCGTGTTCCAGGACGCGCTGACCGCGCTGAACCCCGTGCAGACGGTCGGCGCCCAGCTCGCCGAGCCGTTCCGGATCCACCAGGGCCTGTCGCGCCGCGCGGCGCGGCAGCGGGCCGTCGAGCTGATGGAACGGGTCGGCATCCCCGAGCCGGGCGCCCGCGTGAGCGCCTATCCGCACCAGTTCTCCGGCGGCATGCGCCAGCGGCTGCTCATCGCGCTGGCGGTGGCCCTCCACCCCAAGGTGCTGCTGGCCGACGAGCCCACCACCGCCCTCGACGTCACCGTGCAGGCCCAGATCATGGAGCTGCTGCGCGAGCTGCGCACCGAGCAGCAGACGGCGCTGATCCTGATCACCCATGACCTCGCGGTGGTGGCCGAGCAGGCCGACCACGTGGCCGTCATGTACGCGGGCGCCGTCGTCGAGACCGGCCGGGTGGCGGACGTCTTCTCCCGCCCCCGCCACCCCTACACCCGCGGCCTGCTGGACTCGGTGCCGGCCGAGGTGGCGCGCGGCACCACCCTGAAGTCCATCCCGGGCAGCCCGCCCGACCTGCACTCCGTGCCCTCGGGATGCGCCTTCCGCGCGCGCTGCCCGATGGCCGGCGACGTGTGCGCGGAGCAGCGCCCTGTCCTCGTCGAGACCGGCCCCGGCCGTCTGTCGGCGTGCCACCACTGGAGGGAGCTGACCGATGACTGAGCCCGCCACGCCCACCCTCGCGGCGAAGGAGACGGCCGTTCCCCTGCTGGAGGTGACAGGGGTCAGCAAGTCCTTCCACGTGGCCCGCGGCGCCTCCGGCCGTAACCGGCTGCGCGCGCTCGACGGCGTCGACCTGCGGCTCGGGCACGGCGAGACGCTGGGCCTGGTCGGGGAGTCCGGCTGCGGCAAGTCGACCCTCGCCCGGGTGCTGCTCATGCTGGAACGCCCTGACCAGGGCACCGTCCGGTTCGAGGGCGTGGACCCGTTCGCGCTGCGCGGCAAGGAGCTGCTGAAGTGGCGGCGCCGGGTGCAGATGGTGTTCCAGGATCCGTTCGCGTCGCTGAACGCCCGGCTGTGCGCCGAGGACATCGTCGGTGAGCCGTGGCGCACGCACCGTGACCTGGTGCCGGTCAAGGAGCGCGGCAAGCGGGTGGCCGAGCTGCTCGACATGGTGGGGCTGCGGGCCGGCGACGCGCGCCGTTATCCGCAGGAGTTCTCCGGAGGCCAGCGCCAGCGGCTCGGGATCGCCCGCGCTCTGGCGCTCGAACCGGACGTCATCGTGTGCGACGAGCCGGTGTCGGCGCTGGACCTGTCGGTCCAGGCGCAGGTGCTCAACCTCCTCACCGACCTCCAGGCCCGGCTCGGGGTGTCGTACGTCTTCATCTCCCACGACCTGTCCGTGGTCCGCCACGTCGCGGACCGCGTCACGGTCATGTACCTCGGCAAGATCGTCGAGACCGGCCCGACGGAGCAGGTCTTCGACCGGCCCCGCCATCCCTACACCGCCGCGCTGATGTCCGCGGCGCCGGTGCTCGACGTCAGCCAGGGGGCGCGGCGGGAGCGGATCCTGCTCAAGGGCGAGGTGCCCTCCCCGCTCGACCCCCCGTCGGGGTGCCGGTTCCGTACCCGCTGCTGGAAGGCGGAGGACGTCTGCGCCCAGGACGTGCCGCCGCTGGAGCCGTCCCTGGGCGAGCCGCTGCACGCGGCCGCCTGCCACTTCCCGCTCCAGGAGGCGCCCGCCAGGTGAGCAGGCCGGGTGAGCAGGCCGGGTGACCGGGCGTCAGTGGTGCGGGCGCATCCAGCCGAACGTCCGCTCCACGGCCCGGCGCCAGTTGTCGTACTCCTCGTCGCGGCGCTTCGGGTCCATGGCCGGCAGCCACTGGGCGGCGCGATGCCAGTTGCGGCGCAGGCCCTCCAGGTCCGGCCAGTAGCCGACGGCCAGCCCGGCGGCGTACGCGGCCCCGAGTGAGACGGTCTCGGCCACCATGGGGCGGACGACCGGGACGTCCAGGACGTCGGCGATGTACTGCATGAGGAGGTTGTCGGCGGTCATGCCGCCATCGACCTTGAGAACGCGCAGGTCGAGCCCGGAGTCCGCGTTCATGGCGTCGACGACCTCGCGGGTCTGCCAGGCGGTGGCCTCCAGGACCGCCCGCGCGAGGTGCCCCTTGGTGATGTAGGACGTGAGGCCGACGATGACGCCGCGGGCCTCGCTCCGCCAGTGCGGGGCGAACAGCCCGGCGAACGCCGGCACGATGTAGCACCCGCCGTTGTCGTCCACCGTCTTGGCCAGCGTCTCGATCTCCGGAGCGCTGTTGATCAGGCCGAGGCCGTCGCGGAACCACTGCACCAGCGCGCCCGTGACGGCGATCGGCGCCTCCAGGGCGTACACCGCCGGCTCGGCGCCGACCTGGTAGCCGACGGTCGTGAGCAGCCCGTGGGTGGAGCGGACCGGCTCGTCGCCGGTGTTGAGCAGCAGGAAGCCGCCGGTGCCGTAGGTGCACTTCGCCTCGCCCGGTGCGAAGCAGGTCTGGCCGAACAGCGCCGCCTGCTGGTCGCCCAGCGCCGCGCCGATGCGGACGCCGGGCAGGACGCGGCTGGCCACCCCGTACGTCTCGGTCGAGGGCCGGATCTGCGGCAGCATGGCGCGCGGGACGCCGAAGAAGTCGAGCAGGTCGTCGTCCCACTCCAGCGTGGTCAGGTCCATCAGCAGGGTGCGGCTGGCGTTGGTGACGTCGGTGAGGTGCAGGCCGCCGTCGGAGCCGCCGGTGAGGTTCCAGATGAGCCAGGTCTCCATGGTGCCGAACAGCACCTCGCCCCGCTCGGCGCGCTCCCTCAGCCCGGGGGTCTCGTCGAGCAGCCAGCGCACGCGCGGGGCGGAGAAGTAGGTGGCGAGCGGCAGGCCGCAGCGTTTCTGCACCATCGAGGAGTCGGGACGGGCGGCCAGGTCGTCGACCAGCGCGTTCGTCCGGGTGTCCTGCCACACGATCGCCCGATGGAGGGGCAGGCCGGTGCGCCGGTCCCACAGGAGGGTGGTCTCCCGCTGGTTCGCGATGCCGACGGCCGCGAGCTGGTCCAGGCCGACCCCCGCCTGCCGGAGCGCCGCGGGGGCGATGCGCTCCAGGTTGCGCCAGATCTCGACGGCGTCGTGCTCGACCCACCCGGGGTGCGGGAAGTGCTGGCGATGCTCGCGCTGGGTCACCGACACCAGGCGTCCCTGCTGGTCGAAGATGATGCACCGGGTCGACGTCGTACCTTGGTCGATGGACATTACGTAGCGCGCGGCCATGGCGTTCACCTCGGTATGTATGAGTTAGGTGTCACCAGCGCGAGGCACCGAGGTCCCGGGAGACCGCGCGCGCGGCGTCGCGCACGAACGTCACCAGGACGGTGTTGGGCTGGCCTTTGGCGTCGCATATCCGTTCGACGGCGCCCGAGATCCCGATGGCTCCGACGACGAGTCCGCCGTGACCGCGGATGGGAGCGGCGATGGCGGCCTCGCCGACGGCCATCTCCTCCACCTGCGAGGCCCACCCGACCTCGCGGATGCCCGCCAGGCTCCGGGCCAGGTCCCGGGGGGCGACGATGGTCCGGCGGGTGTACGCCTCCAGCGGTCCGTTGCCGAGGGCGGCGCTCGCGCCGGAGTCGAAGGCCAGCAGCACCTTTCCCAGGGCGGTGGCGTGCATCGGCATCAGCGAGCCGACGTCGAGGGTCTGCAGGGTGTCGTCGGGACGGAAGACGTGGTGCACCACGAGGACCTGGCCGTCGAGGACGGTGCCGATCTTGACGGATTCGCAGCTCCGCGCCGCGAGCGCGTCCGCCCAGTTGATCGCGCGTGAGCGGAGCTCGTTGACGTCCAGGTAGCTCGTGCCGAGGTGGAGCAGGGCCGCGCCGAGCTGGTACTTGCCCGTCGCCCCGTCCTGCTCCACGAAGCCGACCAGTTGCAGGGTGCGGAGCAGGCCGTGGGCGGTGCCGCGGGGCAGACCGAGCGAGGTGGCGATCTCTCCCACGCCGAGTCTTCCCGAGCTGCGCGCGAGGAGGCGGAGGATGGCGGCTCCTCGCTGGATGGACTGCACTGGACCAGGCACGGCATCGAGCCTAGCCCTCTGCGGCCGACGTTCGACAATGTCGGCACGGGTCAAGAAAAAAATTACACATATCACCTCATACAGGGCGCGATGTGCGCTGCCCCATAGCATCAGACCATAATCCCGCATGTCATAGCTGACTAGTGTTCGACATTGTCGGCACCATGTCGTTGACGCTGTGGTTTTCCTCACTTAGCTTCCAAGTCATCCGTGAGGTGGTGGTCGCCTCACCGGACTTCATGCCTTCGGCGGCATCCGTTCCTGCCCGAGGACGGCGATGTGGCCGGGCACTTCGAGGAGGAGACATGGCGGAACGGTTGAAGGCCCGTAGCATGCTCGGCGAGCTGGCCGCCGAGTTCGCGGGCACCCTGATCCTCATCCTGTTCGGCGTCGGTGTGGTGGCCCAGGTCGTCGCGGGCGGCTTCGGGGACCACGACAGCATCGCGTGGGCCTGGGGGCTCGGCGTGACCCTGGGCGTCTACGTCGCGGCGCGGATCAGCGGCGCGCACCTCAACCCGGCCGTCACCATCGCCATGGCCGTGTTCAAGGGCTTCGAGTGGCGGAAGGTGGCGCCGTTCGCGCTGGCACAGATCGCGGGGGCGTTCGTGGCAGCACTCATCGTCCGCTTCAACTACGCCGAGGTGCTGGCCAAGGTCGATCCCGGCCACACCGTCAAGACGCAGGGCGTCTTCTCCACCCTGCCCGGCAACGGCGTGCTTCCGGTCGGGACCTGGGGCGCCTTCCGCGACCAGGTGATCGGCACCGCGATCCTGCTGTTCCTGATCCTGGCCGTCACCGACGTCCACAGCACCCCGCCGCTCGCCAACCTCGCGCCGTTCATCATCGGCCTGATCGTCGTCGCCATCGGCATGGCCTGGGGCACCAACGCCGGGTACGCCATCAACCCGGCCCGCGACCTGGGGCCACGTCTGGCGTCGTTCATCACGGGGTATCACACGGCCTGGCGAGAC
Source organism: Nonomuraea sp. NPDC005501 (assembly GCF_040605905.1). Taxonomy (NCBI): domain Bacteria; kingdom Bacillati; phylum Actinomycetota; class Actinomycetes; order Streptosporangiales; family Streptosporangiaceae; genus Nonomuraea; species Nonomuraea sp. NPDC005501. Next base: position 34,454 of record NZ_JBEXDT010000014.1, read on the forward strand.
CAGTACGGGCAGCTCTATTTCTGGGTGCCCATCGTGGGCCCCATCATCGGCGGTCTGCTCGGCGCCGGCCTCTACCAGCTCCTGGTGGGACGGTTCCTGCCGATCGCGGAGGGCCCCGAGCCTGGCCGGGTTCCGGAGAAGGACTCGCTCGAGAACGCCTGACCACCATCCCATCCCGTTGAGGAGGCACGATTCCATGCCGGACTTCGTCGGAGCCGTCGACCAGGGAACGACGAGCACCCGCTTCATGATCTTCGATCACGGCGGCAACGAGATCGCCCGCCACCAGCTCGAACACGAGCAGATCCTGCCGCGCGCCGGCTGGGTCGAGCACAACCCCACGGAGATCTGGGAGCGCACCCGGGCGGTGATCGAGACCACGCTCACCAAGGCGAATCTCGTGGCCTCCGACCTGGCCGCGCTCGGCATCACCAACCAGCGCGAGACCTCCGTGGTGTGGAACCGCGCCACCGGCCGGCCGTACTACAACGCCATCGTCTGGCAGGACACGCGCACGGACCGGATCGCCTCGGCGCTGGACCGCGACGGCAGGGGCGACGTCATCCGCGCCAAGGCCGGTCTGCCGCCCGCGACGTACTTCGCCGGCGGGAAGATCCAGTGGATCCTGGAGAACGTCGAAGGGGTGCGCGAGGCGGCCGAGGCCGGCGAGGCGATCTTCGGCACCACCGACACGTGGCTGCTGTGGAACCTGACCGGCGGCACCGACGGCGGGCGGCACGTCACCGACGTGACCAACGCCAGCCGCACCATGCTCATGAACCTCGAGACCCTCGACTGGGACGACGAGCTGCTGTCGTTCTTCGGCATCCCGCGGCGGATGCTGCCGAAGATCGTGCCCTCCTCCCACGCCGAGGGGTTCGGGCACACCCGCGCCGACGGCCCGCTGCGCGCGGAGATCACGCTCGGCGGCGTCCTGGGCGACCAGCAGGCCGCCACCGTGGGGCAGGTCTGCTTCGGGGTCGGCGAGGCCAAGAACACCTACGGCACCGGCAACTTCCTGCTGCTCAACACCGGCACCACCCCGGTCCGCTCCAAGCACGGGCTGCTCACCACGGTGTGCTACCAGTTCGGCCAGGAGGCTCCGGTGTACGCGCTGGAGGGCTCCATCGCGGTGACCGGCTCGGCCGTGCAGTGGCTGCGCGACCAGCTCGGCATCATCTCGGGCGCCGCGCAGAGCGAGTCCCTGGCCCGGCAGGTCGAGGACAACGGCGGGGTGTTCTTCGTGCCCGCCTTCTCCGGCCTGTTCGCCCCGTACTGGCGCTCCGACGCCCGCGGCGCGATCGTCGGCCTGTCGCGCTACAACAACAACGCGCACATCGCCCGGGCCACCCTGGAGTCCATCTGCTACCAGAGCCGGGACGTGGTCGAGGCGATGCGCCAGGACTCCGGCGTCACCCTGGACGTGCTGCGGGTGGACGGCGGCGTCACCGCCAACGACCTGTGCATGCAGATCCAGGCCGACGTCCTCGGCGTCCCGGTCTCCAAGCCCGTGGTGGCGGAGACGACCGCGCTCGGCGCCGCCTACGCCGCCGGGCTCGCCGTGGGCTTCTGGAAGTCCACCGACGAGCTCAAGCAGAACTGGCAGGAAGACCGCCGCTGGGAGCCCACCTGGTCGCAGGACCAGCGCGACGCGGGCTACGCCACCTGGAAGAAGGCCGTCACCCGCACCCTCGACTGGGTCGACGTCGGCTGAGCCGCACGACCGCCCGGACCGTGGCCCCGCACGCCCATGCGGGGCCGCGGCCCCGGGCCCGCACGATTCTCTGAGATGAGGAGCTTTACTGTGACATCTGTACCGCTGGGACCGGCGTACCGCGCGGAGACGTTGCGACGGATGGGCGACGACGAGTTCGACGTCCTGGTCGTGGGCGGCGGCGTCGTGGGCGCCGGCGCGGCGCTCGACGCGGTGTCCCGTGGCCTTTCCGTCGCGCTCGTGGAGGCCCAGGACTGGGCGGCGGGCACGTCGAGCCGGTCGAGCAAGCTCGTCCACGGCGGTCTGCGCTACCTGGAGCAGCTCGACTTCAAGCTGGTCCGGGAGGCCCTCAAGGAACGCGGCCTGTTGCTGACCAGGCTCGCGCCCCACCTGGTGCGCCCGGTGCCGTTCCTGTTCCCGCTGCGGCACCGGCTGTGGGAGCGGTTCTACGTCGGCGCGGGGATCGCCCTCTACGACATGCTCGACGGCGGGCGCGTCCTGCCCCGCCACCGCCACATGAGCCGGCGCCGCGCGCTGGCCGCCGCGCCCTCCCTGCACCCGGAGGCGCTCATCGGCGCGGTGCAGTACTACGACGCGCAGGTCGACGACGCGCGGTTCGCGATGACGCTGGCGCGCACCGCCGCCGGGTACGGGGCGGCCGTCGCGACCCGGACGCGTATGACGGCGCTGGAGCGCGACGGGGCTCGGGTCACCGGCGCCCGGGTGCGCGACCTGGAGAGCGACCGCGAGATCGTCGTGCGCGCCCGCCAGGTGATCAACGCCACCGGCGTGTGGACCGACGAGACCGCCCAGCTGGCGGGCAACGAGGGCGGCCTGCGCGTCCGGGCGTCCAAGGGTGTCCACATCACCGTTCCGCGCGACCGGATCACCCTCCACACCGGCCTGATCCTCCGTACGGAGAAGAGCGTGCTGTTCACCATCCCGTGGGGACGGCACTGGATCATCGGCACCACCGACACCGACTGGAACCTCGACAAGGGCCGTCCCGTGGCCAGCCGGGCCGACATCGACTACCTGCTCGACCACGTCAACCAGGTGCTGGGCACGCCGCTCACGCACGAGGACATCGACGGCGTGTACACGGGCCTGCGGCCGCTGCTGGCCGGGGACGCCTCCGACACCGCCAAGCTGTCCCGGGAGCACACGGTCGCCCGGCCCGCGCCCGGCCTCGTCGTCATCGCCGGCGGGAAGTACACCACCTACCGGGTCATGGCCAAGGACGCCGTGGACGTGGCCGTACGGGAGCTGGACGCGGCCGTGCCGCCGTCGGTGACGGACCGGCTGCCGCTCCTGGGGGCGGAGGGGTACGAGGCGCTGCGGAACGGCCGCACCCGGCTCGCCGCGCGCGCCGGCATCGACGTCGCCCGCGTCGAGCACCTGCTCGGGCGCTACGGCTCGGCCGTCGAGGACCTCATCGAGCTGATCGAGGCGGACGCCTCGCTCGGCGAGCCCCTGACCGGGGCGGCGGACTACCTCCGGGCGGAGGCGGTGTACGCCGTCACCCACGAGGGGGCGTTGCACCTGGAGGACGTGCTGGTGCGCCGTACCCGCATCTCCATCGAGGAGCGTGACCGGGGCATCGGCGTCGCGTCCGAGGTGGCGGAGCTCATCGCGCCCGTGCTCGGCTGGGACGAGGAGGACATCAGGCGGGAGACGGACCGCTACCGGACGACGGTGCACGCCGAGATGTCGGCGGAGCTGCAGCCCGACGACCTGTCCGCGGTCGCCGCCCGCGAGGAGATCTTCGACGGGGCCGGCCCGCTCGAATCCTCAGCGGGCCGGCTCTGACGAGCTCCCGCGGGCCAGGCGCCGGCCGAGACGCTGCATGGGCTGCTCGATGAGGCGATGGGTGAGGCGGCTGGCCGGCAGGATCAGCAGCAGGGCGGCCGCCACGGTGGCCAGCTGGTGCGGCAGGGGGGACCAGCGCCGCTCCCCCAGGAGCTCCATCATCACGAGGAGGATCGGGAGATGCGTCAGGTAGAGCGAGTAGCTGATGCCCCCGAGCCAGGTCAGGGGACCGGGCAGGCGGCGGGCGCGTAACGCCATGCCGCCGGCGAAGGTGGCGGCGGCCAGGGCGATCGTGGTGATCCACACGTCCGGTCGCACCCACCACCAGCCGGCGCTGATCGCCCAGATCGGGACGGCGGCCACGGCGGCCAGGGTGAGCGCGACCGGCCACAGGGAGCCCGAGCCGCGCTCCCACCGGTGGATCGCGGTGCCGGCGAACATCACCGCCAGCATCGCCAGCCCGAACCACGGCACCCGGCTGCTCAGCAGCGGCAGCGCGAGCCCCATCACCCCCAGGACGCAGGAGGCGAGCGTGGACAGCCGCCCCGTGAGCACGCACGCCATGCCGGCGGCGAAGACGCCGAGCGAGATCCACGCCGGCCACGCTCCCGACAGCGGCGCCGAGGACATGGTGACGCCGGCCACCAGCGCCGCCGCGCCCAGCGCCACCGCGATCAGGCCACGGCCCGCGTGCGCCCCGATGGCGAACAGCGCGGCGACCACCAGGTAGAAGACCATCTCGTACGACAGCGTCCACATGGTGTTGACGACGCCGCCGACACCGACCACGTCCAGCAGCATCGTGGCGTGGGCGGCGGCCGCGTGCGGCTCGCGCGGCACCTCCTGGCGGACGGGGATCCACCATGACAGGGCCAGCATCAGCCCCAGGACGGCGAGGTAGAGCGGGTAGAGCCGGAAGAAGCGGCCGATCCAGAAGGCCCGCACGTCGCCGCCGCGCTCCAGCGAGACCGGGATGATGTACCCGCTCACCATGAAGAAGACCAGCACGCCGTAGACGCCGAGGTTGAACTGCGTGGGCCGCAGCCACGGCATGGACCAGGTGAGCAGGTGCTCACCCACCACGGCCAGGGCGCCGACGCCGCGCAGCGCGTCCAGCCAGGCGAGCCTGCGGGTCACCGGCCGGATCGCCTCGGAGGGGGTGGCTGGGGCGAGTGACATGTCGCCAAACGTACCGAAATGCTGAAGTTCCAGGGCGACGACCGTCTCAGTTGGGCCACGACCTGGAGCGCGGCTCGGACGTGCGGATACGCTGGACAGGATCCCCGCTGGTGCCCGTCGCGACGGCGACGGCACCGACGCAGCGACGGAGAGGCGGCGACATGACACGCCTTGCGATCGGGACGGAGCGGCACGGCGATGTCGCGGTGGTCCACCTGACGGGCGAGCTCGACATGAGCACGCAGCACCTGCTGGCCGATGCCCTCGGCGAGCCGCTGTCCGCCGAGCGGCCCAGGATCGTGGTGGACATGGCCGGGCTGAGCTTCTGCGACTCCAGCGGGCTCTGGCAGCTCATCAACTGCCAGCGCCAGGCCGAGGCCCGCGGCGGCGGGCTACGCCTGATCGGCGTGCACGGCATCATGGCCCGGCTGCTGGTCATCACCCAGCTCGTCGACCAGTTCCCGCCCTACGGCACGCTCGAACGCGCCTGTCAGTGGTCGACGCTCCCCTGATCGCCCGCCTCCGCTGAGTCCCGGCGCTACGATGGCCGCCCGTGATCATCGAGGAGGGTGCAGTGGCGGGCTTCGGAGTGCTGTGCGTCCATGCCCATCCCGACGACGAGGCCATCTGGACCGGCGGCACGCTGGCCAGGTACGCCGACGAGGGCGCCAGGACGGCCGTCGTCACGTGCACCTGGGCCGAGGGGACCGTGCGGGCCGGGGAGCTGGAGCGCTCGCTCGGCGTCCTCGGCGCGGGTGAGCCGAGGCTGCTGGGCTACGCCGACGCGAACAAGCCCGAGTCGGCTCCCGGCGCCCCGCGGTTCCTGGACGTGCCGTTCGACGAGGCGGTGGGACGGGTCGTCGGGCACATCAGGCGGTTCAGGCCGGACGTGGTGCTCACCTACGACGCGTACGGCTCCTACGGGCATCCCGACCACGTCCACGCGCACCGGGTCACCATGGCCGCGGTGGAGGCGGCCGGGTACGACCAGCTCCACCCCGGCACGGGCGAGCCGTGGCGGCCCCGGGCCCTCTACCTGTCGACCGTTCCGCGCTCCGTCGTGGTGTCGCACTGGCGGTCGGTGTTCGGGACGGACCCGGAGCCGGGCCAGACGCTGCCGGGCGTCCCGGACGAGCAGGTCACCACGCGGCTCGACGTCGGGCGATGGGCCGAGCGCAAGTGGGAGGCCATGCACGCGCACGCGTCGGAGGTGGGTCGCGGCGCGTCGATGACCCTGCTGACCGGCCTGCCCGAGCAGGCACGCGCCCAGATGCTGGCCAACGAGTGGTATCGCCGCGTCGGCCACACGGGCCCGCCGGAGACGGCCCTCGGCGTGTAGCCGAGCCTCCGCGGGCCCGTTCGCGGCGGCGTGGTCAGCCGGTCGGGAAGGCGTCCGGGGTGCGGATGCGGTCGCGCATGTACGTGCCCGACTGCGTCAGGACGGCCGTCCCCGCGTACGTGCTGCCGGAGCAGGTGCCCGGCTTGAAGGCGGCGCTGCTCTCGTCGGCGTCGGAGTACGTCCAGTCGGCGTAGCTGATCTTGTACTGGTCCAGCAGGTTCAGCCAGGTCGTGGTGCTGGCGAGGTCCACCGTGCCACCGCCGGTGTAGGTCACCGTGCCGAACTCCGTGACGAACAGCGGGATGCGGGTGGCCGCCCGGCTGACCGCCGCCCGGTAGGAGTCCCCGTGGGAGGCGGCGTAGAAGTGGAAGGTGTACATGACGTTGGCGGCGTTGACCGGGTTGTTGACGACCTCGCTCTCGTTGCCGCCCTCCGACACGCCCAGCGACGACCAGCCGCGGGTGCCGACCACGACGACGGCGTCCGGGTCGTTGGCGCGGATGACGGGGATGACCTGCTCGGCGTAGCTCTTGATGGTCGACCAGCTCACGCCGTTGGGCTCGTTGGCGATCTCGTAGATGACGTTCTTCTTGGCGGCGTTGCGGGTGGAGACGGCGGCGAAGAACGTCTTGGCGCGGTCGAGGTTGTACATGGGGTCGCCGGGGGTCAGCGTGTGGAAGTCGATCAGGGCGTACATCCCGCGCGCCTCGGCCATGTCGACGAGGTTGTTGACCTGGGCGGTGAAGGCCGGCGGGTTGGTCTCGTAGCCGTCCTCCTGGACGTACATGGAGATCCGGAGCAGGTCGGCCTTCCAGTCGTTGGCGAGCGCGTCGAGGGAGGCGGTGTTGTAGCACTTGGCGAACCACTGCAGGCCGTGCGTGCTCATCCCGCGTAACTGGATGGGCTTGTTGTACTGGTTGCAGAGGTTGACGCCGCAGACGCGCAGTTGCCCGTTGATGCCGACGGGGGTGCCGTCCGTGGGCGGCGGGACGGTCGGGGTCACCGTGGGGGTCACGGTGGGGGTCGGGCCGGGGGTCGTGGAGCCGGTGCAGGTGACGCCGTTGAGCGTGAACGAGGTGGGCGCCGGGTTGGCGCCCGTCCAGCTCCCGTTGAAGCCGATGGTGGTCGAGGCGTTGGTGGCGAGTGAGCCGTTGTAGCTCAGGCTGCGCGCGGTCACGGCGGCGCCGTTCTGTCCGTACGTGGCCGACCAGCCCTGGACGACCTTCTGGCCGGAGTCCGGGAAGGTGAAGCCGAGGGTCCAGCCGTTGACGGGGTCGCCGAGGTTCTTGATGGAGATGTTGGCGCTGAAGCCGCCCTGCCAGGTGCTGGCCGTGTAGGTGACGGCGCAGCCGGTTGCGGCGGCGGCGGTGACGGCGGGGATGACCGCCACTCCTCCGAGGGTGAGCGCGGCGACGGCGCCGATCGCGAGGGCGGCACGTCCGCGGAGCGGGCGCGGGAGCAACTTCACGGTGGTGGCCTTTCGGGTTCCGAATGAGCCGGTGGGGGGATCGCGGGAGGCGTGCCGGCGGGGGGCGCGCGATCCGGGGCAAGGTATCAACGTGGATGCTCTGAGCTGTAGGAACGTGCCCGTCCCGGCCATGCGGCGGCCGGGGAGATCGCGGGTGTTTGTCCTGTTCGGCGGGGTCGGCGCGGGGTGCCCGGTGGTTGAAAGTTTCAGGTCGGCCGAAAATCTACGGGCGTTGAATTCTGGCGGGCGCCGACCTGGCGTGAGGTCGTCATGCCGACGACCACGGCGAGGGAGAGGGACATGCTCGAAGTCATCGGCGCGGGTCTGCCGCGTACCGGGACGACCTCGATGAAGGCGGCGCTGGAGCGCCTCGGCTTCGGCCCGTGCTATCACATGTTCGAGGTCATGACCCATCCCGACCACGTGGACCGGTGGCACTCGGTCACGGCCGGCGAGGTCCGCGACCGGGAAGGGTGGGACCGGGTGTTCGCGGGAGGGTACCGGTCGGCGCAGGACTGGCCGGCCAGCCACTACTGGCGCGAGCTGGCCGAGGTCTATCCCGACGCGAAGGTGGTGCTGACCGTCCGCGACCCGCGCTCCTGGTATCCGAGCATCAACATGCTCCTGTCCGGTCCCGGGGCCGCCGCGGCGACCATGAACGGCCGGCCGTTCGAGGAGCTTCCTGAGCCCGTACGCGCGATGCTCACCGGCATGGGCCGGATGGGGCCGGTCCTGGAGGCCATCGGGCGGTCGTACTTCGGCCCCGGCTGGAGCTTCGGGCAGGGCATACCCGACGAGGAGTACGCCGTCGAGGCGTTCGAGCGGCACGTGGCCGCCGTCAAGGCGGACGTGCCCGCGAAGCGCCTGCTCGTGTTCGACGTGCGCGAGGGGTGGGAGCCGCTGTGCGGCTTCCTCGGCGTCGAGGCGCCCGCGGAGCCGTTCCCGCACCTCAACGACGCCGACTCGATGCGGCAGACGTTCGAGCGCATGATGATCGGCGAGCCGATCACCTTTCCACAGCCTCGCTGACCGCCTCCTCCCGCTCCTCCTGACCGTTGTCCTGACCGCGGGAGCGCAGCAAGCTCGCCGTGACCGCGGTGACGAGGATCGCGGCGACCACCCCCAGCGAGAGAGCCGTCGGAATCTTGTACACCTCCAGGAGCAGCATCTTCACGCCCACCCAGACCAGCACCAGCGCCAGGCCCAGCTTGAGGTAGGTGAACCGGTGCATCAGGCTGGCGAGCATGAAGTACATCGCCCGCAGGCCGAGGATGGCGAAGGCGTTGGAGGTGAAGACGAGGAACGGCTCCGAGGTGACCGCGAAGACGGCCGGGATCGAGTCCACCGCGAAGACGATGTCGCTGACCTCGACCAGCACGAGCACCGCCAGCAGCGGCGTCGCCACCCAGCGGCCGCTCTGGCGCACCAGGAACCGCTGACCGTGGTAGTCGTCGGTGACGGGGATCAGCCTGCGGAACAGGCGCAGCGTCCTGCTGCTGCCCGGATCGATGCTCTCGTCCCGGTGACGGGCCATCCGGATCCCGGTCAGCACCAGGAAGGCGCCGAACACGTACAGGACCCACGAGAAGCTCGCGATGAGCACGGAGCCGGCGGCGATGAACACGCCGCGGAACACCAGCGCGCCCAGCACCCCGAAGAACAGCACGCGGTGCTGGTAGCGCGCCGGGACCGCGAAGTAGCTGAAGATGATCGCGAAGACGAAGACGTTGTCGACCGCCAGCGACTTCTCGATGAGGTAGCCGGCGTAGTACTGCCCGGCGAGCTCGGCTCCCCACAGCCACCAGATCACGGCGCCGAAGGCCAGGCCGAGCGCGATCCAGATCGCCGACCAGAACGCGGCCTCGCGCACGCCGACCGCGTGCGCACGCCGATGGGAGAACAGGTCGATCGCCAGCATGACGGCGATCACGCCCAGCACGGCAGGCCAGGCCCAGAAGGGGACGTCCAACGAGATACCTCCGGTCCGATGTCGTCGGCCGGAGGTCTCCCCGCCCTCCCACGGCTCTCGCGCGCGAGACGGCGTCAGGACCGGACGGGCCTCGGGGCTCGCCGTACTGACGACCCTGACGGTTTCGGGTACTCCCCTCCGCTCACCAAGGTACGACAGGGATATCTCATGTCAAAATCCCCCACGGGCCCTCCAAGGCTGCCCGTGACAGCGGCGCGTGTCCCCGGGCGGCGGCCCGGACCGGCCGCCCGGCACGACAGGCCGGACACGACAGGTCGCGGCGCGCGGGCGATCCGCCCCCGCGGCGGGGCTTCAGCGGTCCGCCGCGACGCGGCGCACGGCCGCCACGATCTCGATGTTGGGCAGGCCCTTGAGGAGGTACTCGGTGACGCCTGCCCGGCGCATCTCCTCGACGGCGCCGGAGTCGCCGTAGGCGGAGAACGCCATGACGCGTGTGCCCGGGCAGCGGTCGCGGATCACCCGGGCCGCGTGGGCGCCGCCGCCGGGCATCCGCACGTCGAGGATGGCGACGCGGGGCGTGTGGCGCTCGGCCAGGGCGATGGCCTCCTCGGCGTCCTGGGCGAGCGCGACGACGCTGAGGTCGGGCTCGGCCTGGAGCACCTCACTGAGCACGTCACGGATCATGGGCTCGTCGTCGCCGATGAGCACGGTCAGCCGCGCGCCCGCCGGCGTACGACCGTCCCGCCCGGTCATACGCGACCGTCCTCACCGCCCGAGGCCAGTGCGGGCACCCAGAACTCGACCGTCGTGCCGTCGTCCGGCCGGCCGCGGATGCTCCACCAGCCGCCCGCCATCTCGGCGCGCTCGCGCATCTCGATGAGGCCGAAGTGGTCGGGCACGGCGAGGAGGCCGGCGGGGTCACTGACGCCGACGCCGTCGTCGGCCACCCGCGTCAGCACGCCGTGGCCACTGGAGGCCAGGGACACGGTCACCGCCTTCGCCTGTGCGTGCTTGCGGACATTATTCAGCGCCTCCTGACATATCCGAAATATCGTGATCGCTGTCTCGGCGGGTGGCTCCCGGTCGAGCTCGTGCCGCAACGTGTACGTCAGCCCCGCACCGGTCACCACCTGGTCCAGGTACGAGGTCAGCCCTTCGACCAGCCCGTCCCGGTCGAGGCCGGGCGGCCGGAGACGGAAGGTGAGGTCGCGCAGCCGGTGGACGGCCGCCGACACGGTCTCGTTGAGCTGCAGGGCCCCCACGGCGTGCTCACCCTCCAACTGGTCGGCGAGCAGTTGCAGGCGCATCCCCACGGCCACCATCGACTGGATCGTGTCGTCGTGCACGTCCCAGGCGATGCGGCGCCGCTCCATCTCCTGCGCGTGGACGAGGTGGGTCAGCAGCCTGCTGCGCTCGTCCAGGGCCCGCTCGGCGGTGCGCCGCTCGGTCATGTCGCGGGTCACCTTGCCGAACCCGCGCAGCTCGCCGGTGTCGTCGTACAACGCCGTGATCACCACGTTCGCCCAGAACCGCGTGCCGTCGGCCCGCACCCGCCAGCCCTCGTCCTCCAGCCGCCCCTCCGCCGCGGCCACCACCAGCTCACGGGCCGGCTTGCCCGCCGCCACGTCCTCAGGCGGGTAGAAGGCCGAGAAATGACGCCCGATGATCTCTTCCGCCCGGTACCCCTTGATCCGCTGCGCGCCCGCGTTCCAGCTCACGATCCGGCCCTGCGGGTCCAGCATGAAGATCGCGTAGTCGACGACGTTCTGCACGATCAGCCTGAAGCGCTCCTCGCTCTCCCGGAGGGCCCGCTCGGCGATGCGCCGCTCGGTCATGTCGCGGGTCACCTTGCCGAACCCGCGAAGCTCGCCGGTGTCGTCGTACAACGCCGTGATCACCACGTTCGCCCAGAACCGCGTGCCGTCGGCCCGCACCCGCCAGCCCTCGTCCTCCAGCCGCCCCTCCGCCGCGGCCACCACCAGCCCATGAGCCGGCTTGCCCGCCGCCACGTCCTCAGGCGGGTAGAACACCGAGAAATGACGCCCGATGATCTCTTCCGCCCGGTACCCCTTGATCCGCTCCGCGCCCGCGTTCCAGCTCACGATCCGGCCTCGCGGGTCCAGCATGAAGATCGCGTAGTCGACGACGTTCTGCACCAACAGCCGGTAGTCGGTCTGGGTGATCTCGGGGGGGCTTGACTCAGGCATAGTGCAGCTTCGCACGCCCAGATGTCAGTTGGCCCAGACGGGGGCGGGAACGGCGGCCAGCTCGCACCAGACGACCTTGCCGTCCCCTTGGGGAATGGACCCCCAGCGGATGGACAGGCGCTCGATGACGTTGAGGCCCCAGCCGCTCTGCGGTCCGGGCTCGCGCGGCTCGGGCAGCCGGGGACTGGAGTCGCGGACCTCGATGCGCACCCGGGAGGGGCCGACGACCAGGTGGAGCACCGGCGCGCCGGCGCCGTGCACCAGTGCGTTGGTCACCAGCTCGGAGACGACCAGGAGCGCGTCGTCGTGCAGGCCGGTGTATCCGCTCTCGGCCAGCGCCCGCCGGGTCAGGTCGCGGGCCATCGTGATGCTGTCGAGCTCGTCCGTCAGATGGTGCTCAACCGCATACACCGAACCCTCTGTACCCATCCTCTCAGGATCGCCTGTGTACGCCGGTGTCACGAGAGTCACCGGCTCCATCCGGTCTGGTGCAGTCGCGGCGTCACGAGTAGTGCATCTGCGTCAGTCGATGAGGCCCTCGCGGCGGGCGATCGCGACCGCCTCCAGCTTGGAGCCCGCACCCAGCTTCTCCAGGACGCGCTGGATGTGGTTGCGGGCGGTGTTGTGCGCCACGCCGAGCCGCTCGCTGATCTGCACCGTGCTCGCCCCCTCGGCCAGCAGGAGCAGCGTCTCCCGCTCCCGCGCCGTCAGCCCCGCCCCCGCGAGCCGGATCCTGCCGGTGAGCCGGTCCAGCACGCCGGCCAGCAACTCCGGCGCGAACGCCACCCCGCCCCCGGCCACCTGCCGCACCGCCGCCTCCAGCTCGTGCAGCGCCGACGACTTCAGCACCAGGCCCACCCCGCCGGCCTCGGCCACCCGGGTGGCGGCCGACGCGGACGCCTCGCCCGTCAGGACCAGCACCCGCGCCTCCGGGGCGGCGGCCATGAGCCGGCCGATCGCGGAGATCCCGTCGCCGTCCGGCAGCCGCCGGTCCAGCAGCACCACGTCCGGCTTGAACCGCGCCGTGTCGGCCACCGCCGCCGCGATCGACGCGGACCGCCCCACGACCTCCACCCCGTCCGTCTGTCCCAGGGCCAGGCCGATCGCCTCGGCCACCATGTCGTGATCCTCGACCAGCAACAAGCGGATCGACGGGGACGCCGACCCTGCGGGGGGCGGTGACATCACGGGAATCCTCACGACGACGATGCGCGGCGCGACCATGCCGGCACGACCATTCTCCCGCGTCCGAAGCCTTTCAATCACGCCGGGTGCCACTGTGGTGACATCCGGATGTGCCCCGGTATGACCTGCCTCCCGGTCAGGGTGTGAGGACCCATGTTGACGAGGCGGAACGTCATGACCCCTGCCTTCGAGGCCGAGGGATCGGTCAAACGGTCCGGCCGGACGACCGCGCCGGCCGATCGGCCGGTCGGGGGGTCGGGTACGCCCTCGGATTCCGCGTGCCGGCGGGCCCGCCGGCGGCGTCGGCGGCTCGCCTGCACGATCTGCTTCGCGTCGGGCGCGGGCTCCGCTGGTGGGCCGGGTCACCTCGGCGGCTACTCGGCGTAGGGCTGGTCCGCTCCCTGGGCGCTGTAGCCGAGACTCCAGACGTAGCCGTCCGGGTCCGCGAAGGAGGCGCCGTACCCGCCCCACGGCAGGGCGCCGGCGGGCTTGAGGATCGTGGCGCCGGCCTTCTCGGCCTCCGCGATGATCTCATCGACCCGCGCCTCACTGCGGACGACGTACGTGAGCACCAGCCCGCTGAAGCCGCTGCCTTCCGGGCTCGTGCCCACCTGGTCGGCCAGGCCCTCACGGCCGTAGAAGCCGACGGGCGAGGCTCCGTCCGACTCGAAGAACACCGAGATGCCGTAGTCGTTCTTGATCTTCCAGCCGAGCCCCTCGGTGTAGAACTGCTTGGCCCGGTCCATGTCCCGGACGGCGAGGAGGATGGAACTGACGTGCGCCTTCATGCCTTGTCTCCTTCGTTCTTCGGGGGTGATCCCCGTGGAGACAACGCTACGGAGAGCTCCATGCCCGGCGCTTCTTCATTCCTGATCGATTGGTCGCCTGTGCCCGGGTGACCGGCGCCGCTGCCCTCCCGGCCGTCCGGCCCTGGCCGGTCAGGCGGCTGCCTCCACCCGGGTGAGGGAGCCGCTGATCGCCACCGGGTTCCTGATCAGGTTGAGGATCGGGCAGACCCGCTCCACCTCGGCGTGCAGCCGGGCCAGCTCCTCGTCCGGCGCGGGCGAGGACAGGCGCACCTCGTACCGGAAGTCGTACGGGTGGACGGGGACGTCCGTGGCGTCCGGCGTCTGGGCGCGCGGGTCGTACTGGGCCTGGACGTCGACTTCGAGCGAGTCGAGCGGGATCTCCAGCTCCGCCGCCTTGATGAGGAAGATGTGGGTGACGCAGCTTCCCAGCACACCGGCCTGGAGCTCCGGCGAGCCCGGGCCGAGGCTGTAACCCGCCAGGTCGGGGCCGCTGTCGCTGATGATCTGGAAGTCTCTGATCCTGATGCGGCGCACGCCGCTGCGGCCCTCGGCGGTGACGTGGGCGTGCAGCGGCACGGGGCCGCCCGACGGCGCGGCGCGCCGGGCCAGCAGCGCCTCGCGCTTGTGGGACAGGTATTCGCGAAGAGTGGTCATTGCGGGAGATGTCCTGCTTTCCGGGGCGGGCGGTCTTTCCGAAGGGGTGGTCTTTCCGGGTTGTCTTTCCGGAGGGGGTCCTTCCGGAGGGGGTCCTTCCGGAGGGCGTCCTTCCGGAGGGCGTCCTTCCGGAGGGCGTCCTTCCGGAGGGCGTCCTTCCGGGAGGGGCGGTCAGGTGAGGGTCACTGGGCCGCGCGGGGTGTCGAGGTGGGCGCGCAGTGCCGGCTCCGGGCCCTCGGTGACCTCCAGCCCGGCCTCCAGCGCCGCCAGGTCCGCCCGTACGGACTCGGGGTCCGGGTGCGAGGCGGTGAACGACACCAGGCCGAGCTGCGGCAGTCCGGAGGCGGCCGGGTGCGGCGCGTCGCCCCAGTCGATGAGGAACGGCACCAGCCGCACCGCCGCCGGGTCGTCCCGGCGGGTGAGCACCCAGTCGAGCCTGACCCCGTCCGGCCGGACCCGGGACAGCGGCTCGACCTTCCCCGGGTCGTAGCCGCGCTCACGCGCCCGCCGTACGCGTGCCTCCAGATCGTCGCCGCGCACCGCCCACGCGGTCAGCCGGGGCTCGGTGAGCGTCTCCAGCCCGAACGCGCGGGGCCGCGCGCCCGGGCCGGCGGCCGGGTCGGGGCCGATGATCTCCAGGTACGCGCCGGGGCCGAGCCCGACGAGGTGATTGGCGGTGCCGCCCGGGTGGCTGCCGCCGGGGACCGGCTGCACGCCGGTGCGTTCGGCGAACTCCTCCACGCCGGCGAGCAGGTCGGGCACGGCGTAGACCAGGTGGTCCAGTTCGAGATGGGTCATGACCTACTCCTTGTTCGAGCTGTTGGAGCCGTTCGAGCCGTTCGGACCGCTTGGGCCGTTCGATCCGTTCGGGCCGTTCGGGCCGGCCGGCGCGGGTGGGGCGGTCGGCTCGCCGAGGGACAGCATGAGCCGGTTGGCCCAGTTGAAGAACGCCGCCGCGTGCAGCACGTCGCTGATCGCCAGGTCGTCCAGACCGGCGGCGCGCAACGCGTCGAGGTGCCCGCCGGTGAGCGCCGACGGGGTGGCGGCGAGCGCCACGGACGCGTCCACGACCGCCCGCCACACCCGGTCCTGCTCCGCCCCGACCCCCTCGTCCAGCAGCCGCTCGACGTCGTCGGGCCGCCTGGAGTAGTGGGCGGCGAAGCGGGCGTGCACGGAGGCGCAGAAGACGCAGCCGTTGTGGCGCGAGGTCGCGGTGGCCGCCAGCTCCCGCTCGGCGCGCGGCAGTCCGCCGTCGGCGTTGTGGAAGATGTCGAGGTCGGTCTTGGTGCGCGCGTGCAGGACGGCGGGGTCGCGGGCGAGCAGGCGGAAGTACGGCGAGTCGACGCGCGCCTGGTCGATCAGCGCCTCGCGGTGGGCGTCGGTCAGCTCGGCCTCGGCGAGCGGCTCCAGCCACGGCTCCCAGCCGAGCCGGTCCGTGGTGAAGGCGAGTGGTGCGGTGGTCAAGGACGGGCCTCCTGGTACTCGTGCGAGGTCTGCGTGGTGGCGCCGAGCAGGCGCAGGCCGGTGGCGACCCGGATCTGGAAGGTCAGGAACGAGACGAGCTGCGAGAGGGTCACGATCCCGGTCGTGCTCCAGCCCGCGCGGGCCAGCGCCCGCAGCGCCTCCTTGTCCGCCTCGCGCGGCCGGAACACGAGGAGGTGCGCGTGCTCCAGAGCGGCGGCGAGCCGCTCACCGAGCGCGGTGCGGTCGCCGACCCGGTGGACGAGGCCGGGGACGCTCTCGCCCGCCAGCGGGCCCTCGGGGTAGATGCCGTACGGTCCGGTGGTGGTGGCTGCCTCGACCTCGGCCGCCACGGCCGCCGCCAGCTCGGGGGCGTCGGCCGCGAGCAGCCCGGCGTAGTGCCCGACCGCCGGGGCGTCCCGGTGCAGCCCCGCGACGAACGCCGCCACCGCGTGCCGCTCCACCCGGCTCACCTCCCCCGTGCCGGTGTCCGGGGCCGGGGCTGAGGCCGGGGCCGGGGCCGGGGCCGGGGCCGGGGCCGGGGCTGAGGACTCGGGGAAGAGGGCGAGGTAGCCGCGCTGGGCGTGGTCGCGGGCGTCCGGGCGGCGGCGCCGGAGCCGGTCGAGCGGGGAGCCGGGCTCGATGCCCGCCAGCCGGTCGATGATGTCGGTGCTCATGGCGTACTCAGTTCCTTCGGTGAAGGGACGGGGACGGGGACGTGTTCGCCGCTGAGAGCCCGTCCGGAGAGGGGGGCGCCCAGCCGAGGGCGGGCGCGACCTCGGTCGCGAGCAGCTCGATGGAGCGCAGGATGCGCGGGTGCGGCGGATCGACGGAGTGGACCTGGAAGACCAGGTCGGTGACCCGGTCGAGCGTGGGATCGGCGCGCAGGCTCGCGATCACGTCGTCGGGCGTGCCCACGTGGACGTCGAACGCCGCGATGAGCCGCTCGATCCCGCCGTCCGCCGGCACGGGGAAGCCGCTCAGCTCGAAGTGCCGCACGGCCCGCGCCAGGCCCGTCTCCGCGTACCGCAGCGCCTCCTCCCGCGTGTCGGCCACGAACGCCGTGCGGGAGGCCATGATCCTGGGTGCCGCCCCGGCCGGCAGGTGCTCGTAGTAGGCGTCCACGATGGGCCGCTGGATCTCGGCCAGCGTCAGGCCGGGCGCGTCCTTGGGCCGCGGCTGCGTGCGCGACAGCATGAGCCCGTTGCCCGCCCGCCCGGCCCGCTCGCCCCCGCCGACCGAGAACGTGGCCTCCCACACGGCCCCGAGCAGCCGGGGGGCCGCCGGGTAGAGCCGGTTGCCGCCGCCGAGGTCGCCGCCCGACCAGGCGTTGACCAGCACGGCGAGGTGTTCGGCGTACAGGGCGGCGCGTTCGGCGCTCTCGCGGCCGAAGGCGGCGAACGACGACGGAGTGCCGCCGCTGCCCACGCCGACCTCCAGCCGCCCGCCGGAGAGCTGGTCGAGCACGGCGGTGTCCTCGGCCACGCGTACCGGGTGCTCCAGAGGCAGCGTGATGATGCCGGTGCCGAGCCGGATGCGGCTGGTCTTGGCCGCGACGTGGGCCAGGAGGACGAGCGGGGCGGGCAGGCCGCCCTCGGTCGCGCTGAAGTGGTGCTGCGCGACCCACGCCGTGTCGAAGCCGTGGCGCTCCGCGTGCGCGATCTGCTCGGCGGCCAGGCGGTAGCGCTCGGCGGGCGGCGCGTCGTCGAGGAGGCGGGTGAAGAACCCGAGCCGGCGGCCGGTGACCGGGTGCTCTGTCATCGGGCCGCCTCCTGGGCGGCCGTGCCGGGCACGGCGGCCAGCAGCGCGCGGGTGTAGGCGTGGCTCGGGTTCTCGAAGAGCCGCCGGGTCGTTCCGGTTTCCACGATGCGTCCTTTGCTCATGACGGAGACGGTGTGCGAGATCTGCCGCACCACCGCCAGGTCGTGCGAGATGAACAGGTAGGTGAGTCCGAGGTCGCGTTGCAGGTCGCCGAGCAGGTCGAGGATCTGCGCCTGGACGGTGACGTCCAGGGCCGAGACCGCCTCGTCGAGCACCACCACCTGGGGGTCCGGCGCGAGCGCGCGGGCGATGGCGACGCGCTGGCGCTGCCCGCCGGACAGCTCCCCGGCCCGGCGGCCGAGCACGTCGGCGGGCAGCGCGACCCGGTCGAGCAGGTCGCGCACCCGGTCGCGGCGGGCCCGCCGGTCGCCGAGGCCGAAGTTGCGCAGCGGCTCCTCGACGATGTCGGCGATGCTCTGCCGGGGGTCGAGCGAGCCGTACGGGTTCTGGTAGACGAGCTGGACGTCCCGGCGCAGCGCCCGCAGCCGCGCGCCGCGCAGCCCGGCCGTCTCGACGCCGCCGATGGCCACCGAGCCGGAGGTGGGCTCGGCCAGCCGCATGACCATGCGGGCGGTGGTGGTCTTGCCCGAACCGGACTCGCCGACCAGCGCGTGCGTGGTGCCCCGCGGCACCTCGAAGGAGACCTCGTCCACGGCGCGGAACGGCCGCCCGCCGGCGCGGAACTCCTTGACCAGGTCGCGCACCACGATGGCCGGCTCGCGCGGCCCGTCCGCGACGAGGAAGTCCGGTGCTCTCAGCGCCGGCGCGTCCCGCAGCAGCCGGGCCGTGTACGCGGCCCGGGGCGCCCCGAGCACGGCGCGGGTGGCGCCCCGCTCCTCGATCCGCCCGTCCTTCATCACGACCAGCCGGTCGGAGCGGTCCATGGCCACGCCCAGGTCGTGGGTGACGAGCAGCACCGCCGTGCCCGACTCGGCGCGCAGGTCGTCGATCAGGTCGAGGATGCGCCGCTGCACGGTCACGTCCAGGGCGCTGGTGGGCTCGTCGGCGATGATGAGCCGGGGTTCGAGCGCCACGGCGATGGCGATCAGGACCCGCTGCCGCATGCCGCCCGACAACTCGTGCGGGTACTGCCGGGCGCGCACCTCCGGATCGGGCAGCCCGACCCGCTCCAGCAGCTCGACGACCCGGCGGGCGATCGTGCGCCGGTCGCCGCGCCGGTGGATGCGCAGCGCCTCGCCGATCTGGGCGCCGACGGGCTTGACCGGGTTGAGGGAGTTGGCCGGGTCCTGCGGCACCAGGCCGATCTGGGCGCCGCGCACCGCCTGGAGGTGGCGCTGCGACCAGCCGGCGATGTCGGTGCCGCCGAGCAGGATGCCGCCGCTCTCCACCCGCCCGTTCGGCGAGAGCAGGCCGATGACGGCCTGGGCCGTGGTGGTCTTGCCCGAGCCCGACTCCCCGACGACGGCGACCACCTCGCCGGGGTCCACGGTGAACGACACCCCGTGGACCGCCGGGCGGGGCTGTGCGCCTCCCCGGCGTCCCTTCCGCGTGTACGACACGGTGAGGTCGCGGACCTCCAGCAGGCTCATCCGCTCTCCCTCCCGATGGACCGGCTGATCCGGCTGGCCGCGAGCACGACCGCCACCACCACCGTTCCCGGCAGCGTGGTGAGCCACCACGCCGTGGCCAGGTAGTTGCGCCCCTCGGCGATGAGCAGTCCCCACTCCGGCGTGGGGGGCTCCGCGCCGTACCCGAGGAACCCGAGCGTGGAGATGGCCAGGATCGCGACGCCGAACTGGAGGGCGGCCAGCGCGACGACCGGGACGAGCGAGTTGGGCAGCACGTGCCGCCACAGCACCGCGAGGAACCGGCCGCCGCTGCCGAACGCCGCCTCCACGTAGTCGGTACGCCGTACCCGCACCACCTCCGAGCGCGCCAGGCGGGCGAACGAGGCGACGGACCCCACTCCCACGGCGATCGCCACGTTGACCGTGCCGGGCCCGAGCAGGATGATCACCGTGAGCGCGAGGAGCAGCCCCGGCACGGAGAGCAGCACGTCCACGACCCGCATGACGACCTCGTCCAGCGCCCCGCCGGCCGAGCCGGCGAGCAGGCCGAGCAGCGTGCCGAGCACCAGGCCGACCGCGACGGCGACGAACGCGCCGGACAGCGAGTGGACGGCGCCGTGCACCACCCGGGCGAACAGGTCACGGCCCACGGCGTCGGTGCCGAACAGGTGGCCGGGGCCGGGTGCGGTCAGCTTCTCCGCCGGCACCCCGGCGATCGGGTCGTACCCGGTGAACAGGCCGGGCGCCAGCGCCCACAGGGCGACCAGCACGACCAGCGCCCACGAGAGGATCAGGCCGGGCCTCACGCGACGGCCCTCCTCAGTCTCGGGTCGAGCACCGGGTACAGCAGGTCCACGACCAGGTTGACGAGCACGAACACCGTCGCGGCGAGCACGACGACGGCCAGCAGCACCGGCGTGTCCTGGGCGTTGACCGCCTGCTCGGTGAGCCGGCCCACGCCGTTGCGGCCGAAGACCGTCTCGGTGACCACCGACCCGGCGATGAGCTCGCCGAACGTCAGCCCCGCCACGGTGAGGGTGGGCGGGAGGGCGTTGCGCGCCACGTGCCGCCACAGGATCCACCCGGGCGAGGCCCCCTTGGCGGCGACGACGGGCACGAACGCCTGGGCCCGCACCTGGTCGAGGCTGCGCGCGAGGATCTGCGCGATGGGCGCGGAGATCGGCACGGCGAGCGTGAGCACCGGCAGCAGGAGCTGCTGCGCCTCGCTGCCGCCGATCACCGGCACCAGCCGCAGCCGGAACGAGAACACCTGGATGAGCACGATGCCGAGCCAGAACGCCGGGACCGAGATGAACAGCGACGGCACCGCCTGGAGCGCCCCCCGGATCCAGCCGAGCCGGGCGTGGCAGGAGGCGAACGCGACGGCCACGGCGATCAGCACGGCCAGCGCGAACGCCGAGCCCGCCAGCCTCGCGGTGGCCGGCAGGCCCTCGGCCAGCCGCTCGGCCACGGGCGTCCCGGTGTCGATCGAGTAGCCGAAGTCCGCTCGCAGGAAGCCGAGCAGCGTGTGCAGGTAGGCGCCGGGGCCGTTCGTGCCGTAGTAGGCGCGGATCTCGGCGATCTGCTCGGGTGACAGGCCGAGCTCCGGGTTCTGGAACTTGATGAGGATCGCGTCACCGGGCAGGAGCTGGAGGAGCACGTAGCCGGCGGTGAAGGCGGCCCACAGGACGAGCGCCGCCTGCCCCGCGCGCGACAGGAGGTACCTGGCGGATCCGCTCATGACTTCCAGACCGAGTAGAAGCTCGGCCGGGCCACCGCCTCGAAGGCGACGCCGTGGACGTTCGGCGCCACGCCGTACACCTGCGGCTCCTCGAACAGCGGGATGGCGTACGCCTGGTCGACCACGTAGCGCTGGATCTCGGCGACCTTGGCGTTGCGCTTGGCCACGTCGGCGAGGGCCGACTCCTCCTCCAGCAGCCGGTCGAGCGTCTTGTCGTTCGACAGGATGACGTCGCGGTTCTTCGTGTGGAAGTGGCTCTTGATGACGTCCTGGTCGGCGCGGCCGACCATGCTGTGCGCGACGGCGGTCTTCTCCGCGTTCTTGATGTCCACGGCCTGCGTGCCGGCGTCGGCGGGCCGGATCTCCAGCTTCACACCGAGCTTGGCCCACTGCTGGCCGACGAGCTCCAGGGTCTGCTTCGACAGCGGCTGGGGGCCGGAGACGAAGACGCCGAGCTGGAGCTTCCTGCCGTCCTTCTCGCGGACGCCGTCGGCGCCCTTCGCCCAGCCGGCCTCGTCGAGCAGCTTCGCCGCGGCCTCGGGGTCGTAGGCCAGCTCCTTGGACAGGTCGACGTAGCCCTGCGCGAGGTGGCTGAGGACCGACGTCGCGACCGGGTAGCTCGGGGTGAAGAGGGTGTCGACGACCTCCTTGGCGTTCGTGCCCTTCTGGAGCGCTCTCCGGACCTTGATGTCCCGCAGGATGCTGTTGGCCGGACGCAGGTAGAGGCCGTTGTTGACGCCCCGGGTGGGCTCGGCGCGGATGGTGAACCCGGCGTCCTTGACGGTCTGCTCGTCGTACGCCTGCACGTAGCGGACGTAGTCGGCCTGGCCGGAGGTGAGCGCGCCGACGCGGACGTTGTCCTCGGGCGTCACAATGATCTTGATCTGGTCGAGGTACGCGCGGCCCTGGTGGGCGCTGGACTTGGGCGCCCAGTCGTAGTCCTTGCGGGCCGCCAGGTCGATCTCCTTGTCCACGACCTGCCCGGCGAGCGTGAACGGGCCGGAGCCGACGACGTTCTTGAGCTGGCACTGCTCCTCGTACGGCAGTGAGATCGTCTTCTTCGACACCAGGCCGGCGCCGATGACGGAGGTGCCCTGGAGGAAGCCGGGCGAGGGCTTGCCGAAGTGGAAGCGCACGGTCTTCTTGTCGAGGACCTCGCTGCGCTCGTAGTTGTTGACGAACTCGGCGACGGGCAGCTTGAGCGCGGGGTCGCCCTTGCCGTACACGTCGAAGTTGGCCGCGACGGCGTCGGCGTCGAGCGGCGTGCCGTCGCTGAAGGTCACGCCGTCACGCAGGTGGAAGGTGTACTGCGTGGCGTCCTTGTTCACCTCCCACGAGGTGGCGATCCACGGCTCGATCTCCAACGTCTCCGGGTTCTGCCAGGTGAGCTTGTCGGTGAGCTGGTTGAGCACGCCGCCGTTCGGATAGAAGCCGGCCGCCGGCAGGTAGAGGCAGGTCGGCGCCTGGTGTTCGAGGTACGTCAGCGTCCCCCCGTACACCGGCTTGCCGGCCGCCGCGGCGGCGCCGGCGGCCGGGGCCCCGCCGCCGCAGGCGCTGAGCAGGCAGGCGGCGACGGCGACGGCGAGGGACGCGAGGACCGGGCGGGGTGTGGACGATGACATGCGAATGCCCTTCGGGGAACAGGGGGACAAGTCGCCGGGTCCCAGCCCGGCGCCTAATCCATATTAACCTACCTGTTTTATAGGCATTAGGCACGCCCGCATGCTGAGACGGCCCTGCGTCACGGCGTCAGGTTCGCCGCTACGGGACGCCGGGCCCCTCGTCGGGCTCGGCGTCGTCGTCGGGCAGGTCGTACCAGTGGACGTCGCCGGGGAACTCCTCCGGCTCGCCCGAGCCGTGCGCGCCGGCGGCGTCGTAAGCGGGTCTGGTCGTGGTCACGGAGGACTCCTCCAGGGGAGGCGCGCCGGTACGCCCCGGCGCGCGCAGCAAAGGGTAACAACCGATCAGGAGGCGGCCAGGCGGTCGCGGTCGTGCGGGGCGCCCCAGTCAGCCTCCACCGGCTCGACGGCGATCCGCACGAGCCCGTCCCCTCCGGACGGGCTGGTGCGGAACGTGGCGAAGTCGGTCGTCTCCCGGAAGGCGGGCCGCTGGTAGAGGTCGCGGGCGTACCCCCACAGGGCAGGGAAGTCGGTCAGGGCCCGCTCGCTGATCCGCGCCTGCGGGTTGTGGAGGAGGTCGAACCGGGCCAGCGTCGGCCACAGCCGCACGTCCGCCTCGGTGATCCGGTCGCCGAGCAGGAACCGCCGCGTCGCCAGCCGCTCCTCCAGGCGCTCCAGCGCGGCGACCGCGCGGTGGCGCGACTCCTCGTACTCGTCCTGCGTCCCGGCGGCGGCCACCCTGCCGGGCGCGTGGTTGACCTCCTGGAGGATCTCCTCGTTGAGCGCGTCGATCTCCTCCCGCCGGTCCTCGGGGTAGAGGTCCACGGACGGGTCGGCCCACTCCCGGAACTGGGTGCCGAGGTCGAGGGTGATGTCGGGGAAGTGGTTGCTGACGATCCGGCCGGTACGCCGGTCCCAGAGCACGGGCACGGAGATGTGGCCGCGGTAGCCCGGCTCCGTGGCCTCGTATGCCTGCTCCAGCAGCGTGAAGCCGTTGACCGGGTCGGGACCGCGCCGCTCGCGGAAGGCCCAGCCGCGGCCGTCGCGGTCGTCGTCCACGTACGACAGCGACACCACGTCCTCCAGCCCGGCCAGCTTCCGCGCGATCGCGGCGCGCTGCGCCCAGGGGCAGACCCAGGCGACGTAGAGGTGGTAGCGGCCCGGCTCGGCCCGGTAGCCGCTGGAGCCGTCGGCGGTCACCCGGCCCTGGAAGGGGTAGATCGGGCGGTTCCACGTCGGGGAGGTGTGCAGGCGCCCGGGGCCGTACGGGCCGTGGGTCTCAAGATCGGCCACGCTGGCGTAGGCGGGCGCGTCCGTGGTCGCGGTCATCAGAGGGGCTCCTCACATGTAAAACCAGTAGGAACAGTAGGGAACAGGCAGACGGATGGACCTCGATACGGATGCGGTCAGTCAGGAGGCGGCCAGGGCGGTGGGCGGCAGCGGGATGGCGGGGAACGGGTTGTCGGGCAGCAGGATCACCCGGCGTGCCCGGGCGGCCTGGCCGGCGGCGTCGAGGTGGAGCAGCGCGGCGCCGATGCCGGCCGCGCCGACCATGTAACCGGTGTCCGCGCTGACCTCCTCCGGCCGCAGCCGCCGGTACGCCTGGTACCACCGGTAGCCGTGGCCGTCGTGGTCGCTGGCTCGGCCGATGAGGTTGCCGGCCAGCGTCCGGGCGAAGTCCAGGTGGGCCACGCGCCCGGTCGCCGCCCACAGCCCGACGAACAGCTCGATCAGCCCGGCCGCGCCGCAGCACTGGCAGGCCACGTTCCAGTAGCCCTCGGTCTGCCGGTACGGCACGCCGCTGCTCGTGATGCCCCGCGCCAGGCGCTCCACCCAGTCGAGGTCGCCCGGGTCGCCGGCCACCTGGTGCAGCTCGTAGAACATCCGCGCCACCCCGGCCGAGCCGGAGCAGAAGCCCAGGTAGTGCAGCCCGCGGGCGTGCGGCACGTGGTGGGGCACCACCGCGGAGTCGCCGCTCACGATGCTGACCTCGCGCACGAAGTCCGCCCCGCTGCGCGCCGCGCGCAGGAAGCGGTCGTCGCCGCTGACGCCGTACAGGCGGGCGAGCAGGAACGCCGTGCCGGCCGTACCGGCGAGGAAGCCCGGCGTCACCGCGTCCACCGGCAGGTCGGCGCAGTCGCCGAACAGGTGGCCCGGCACGGGCAGCCGCGCGATGCGCAGACCGGCCTCGACGGCGAACTCCTCGTAGGCCGGCACGCCCAGGTGGGCCCCGGCCCTCAGCAGGCCGAGCACGATGCCGCCGTCGCCGCGCTGCGCCGGGTCGGGCGACCAGCCGGCCTCGCCGTCGGCCGTGCGCCCCCTGCTGACGATCAGGTCGGCGATGGCCCTGGCCTCGGACTCGAAACGGGCGTCGCCGAGAGCCCAGCCGGCCTCCATGAGTGCGATCATGACGCCGGTCAGGCCATGGTAGAGAGAAAGGTCGCCCTGGTCACGCCAGGTGGCGGCCAGGCGGCGGGCTCCGGCCCGGGCGTCGTCGAGGTACGCCTCGTGGCCGGTGGCGGCGGCGAGCTCCAGGAAGAACAGCACGATGCCCGCGCCGCCGGAGTACAACGACCAGGGCTCCTCGGGGGTGGCCGCCGGCCGGCCGCGGAGATCGGGGTTCGCCTGCCAGTGCCGGCCCTGCGCGTCGTCCACCGCCGCCGACCTGATCCACCTGCCGGCCAGGATCGCGGCGGTCAGTGGGGATTCCGCGCGGGCGCTGGGTGAGCGGGTCCTGTCCAGACTCATGACTAGATTATCCCACACATTTGGTAGGAAAATAAGGATTGACGGAGCATGGAGAGAAGGAAGGACGAGGACGATGCCGCTGCCCCACTTCCTGGTGATCGGCGCCCCCAAGGCCGGCACCACGGCCCTGCACGCCGCGCTCCAGCAGCACCCCGGACTCCACCTGCCGCACGTCAAGGAGCCGAAGTTCTTCCTGACCGACGGACCGCCCCCCACCCGCGGCGGCCCCGGCGACGCGCCCACCTACCGGGAGCACGTCTGGCGCAGAGCCGACTACGAAGCCCTCTTCGCCGGCGCGCCGCCCGGCGCCCTGCTCGGGGAGGCCACCCCGTTCTACCTGTACGACCTGGACGCGCAGCGGCGCATCCATGCCCTCGTCCCGCACGCGAAGCTGATCGCCATCCTGCGCGACCCCGTCGAGCGGGCCCACTCCAACTGGACGCACCTGTGGTCGGCCGGGCTGGAACCCATCGGTGACGTGGTGCGCGCCTGCGCCGACGAGCCCCGCCGGATCGCGGCCGGGTGGGCGCACTTCTGGCACTACGTCGGCCTCGGCCGGTACGGCGAGCAGCTCGCGCACCTCTACACCCTCTTCCCCCGCGACCAGGTCCTCGTCTTCCGGTACCGCGACCTCGTCGACCGGCCCGCCGAGACCCTCGACCGGATCACCGGCTTCCTCGGGGTCGAGCGGGGCCTGGTCACCGAGGTGCCCCGCGAGAACGTCACGGCCCACCCCGAGCAGGACGGGCGGCACCGCCTGCTGGCGGCGGCGACCCGCACGGCGCGCTTCCTGCCGCACGGGCTGGAGCGGGCGCTGAACGGCCGCCTGGAGCACCTGATCCAGCGTCGCGGCAAATCTCGCCGGCCGCTCACCTGGGAGCAGCGGCGGGCGCTGATCCCGTACTTCGCCAAGGACGTCGAGCTGCTGCAACAGGTCACGGGGGCGGACTTCAGCGACTGGCTGCAGCCGCGGGAGCGCTCCGGCGGCCTGGTGGGCGCCCGCCCGCCGGGCCAGCGACAGGCCCGCAACGGCCGCCCGAAGCAGGGCTGACCCACTCGCCGTCCCCGCCCGCGCCCCGGCGACGAGGCGCGGGCTCATGCGGGGCATGGGCCGGGGCGCCGCTCAGGCGGGGCGGAGCTCGGTGCGCAGCTCGTGGCTGCCGTCGGCGCAGGTGTACTCGTAGTACAGGCGCACCCCGCCCTCCGGCAGGTCCACCACGTCCAGGTAGCGCAGCCCGCCGCCCCCGTGCGGGGACGAGGCGGCCGGGGCGTCGCCCAGGGGTGTCAGCGCCGCCGGGTCCGTCCCGGTCGCGATCCCGGTGCGCTCCTCGTAGTTCTCGGCGGCGCTCGCCCGGCCGTCGTAGAAGGCCAGCACGCCGGCCGGGGTGAAGCGCACGGCGCTCACCCGGGTGCCGCGCGAGTCCCACGTGCCGGGTCGGCCGCTCAGGGCCGTGCCCTGCCACGTCCAGGACAGGCCGTCGTCGCTGGTCGCGTAGTCGGTGACCATCTGGTCGGCCTCGTCGGGGTCGGCCAGCGGGTGGCAGGAGGCCCACAGGTGCCAGGTGCCGCCCCGCCGTACGATGACCGGGTCCTTGACGCCCGTCTTGGGGTCGCCGGGCAGGACGGTGGCACGCGCGGCCGGGTCGAAGGAGCCGGGGTCGTCCGCTTCCAGGACCTCGACGCGCCAGTGCTTGGTCCCGTACGTGGCGCAGCTCAGGTAGAGGCGCCAGCGCCCGCCGGGCAGGCGGACGAGCGTGGGACGCTCCAGGGACTCGGCGTCCATCTCCGCACGCGTGATCGTCAGCAGCGGCTCGAACCGCTCGCCGTCGGTGGAGCGGGCCACGACGACGGCGTGGCCGCGCCCCTCCCCGATGGGCCGGCGCAACCGGTACGCCAGGTGGATCACTCCGTCGTGGGCGACCGCGCTGGGCGCGCCCACCCAGTGCCCGGCTCCGGACGACTCGGGCACGACCGCGGCCACCGAGCGCTCCGGGGCGGGGATCAGTGCCTCCACGGCCGAGGCGTTCCCGTCTTCGATCAGCATGGGCACGAGGGTAGGCGTCCGGACCGGGAGATTCATGAAGATTCGCCCTTCATTGGTGTCGAGATCAAGACCCCTTGACCATTCCAACAATTCCTATTGCTTTCGTAGGAAATATAGCGCATGATCGAGGCCGCTGACGGGATCGGCGAACGGCGGGTGGAGGACTGGGGTGCCTCCGCCCGCCTCCCGTCCCGCGCATCCCCCGCGGGAAGGCACTCCCATGAGGACTCCTCGCTGCGGGAGGCGGGGTGGCGGCCGGTGGCGGCGTTCGCCGCGGCCACGGCGGTGAACGTGTCGGTCGCCCTGGGGCCGGCCGTGCTGCTGTGCAGCGGCCTCTCCGCCACCTGAAAGCCTGATCACGGCGTCAGGGCTCGGCGGGCGTAGGCGCGGACGTCGGCGTCGGCGTCGGTGAGGGCGTCACGCAGCGCGGCGGCCACCTCGGCACGTTCCGCCCAGCGGGTCAGCGCCAGCACGGCCGCCTTGCGCACGTCGAGGTTGGCGTCCGACAGCGCCACGATGAGCGGGGCCGCCGCCGTCTCGGGGCCCGCCGCCGCGAGGCAGCGCGCCGCGCCCACCCGCACCTCCCATGCCGGGTCGGCCAGCCCTCGTACGGCGAGGGCCTCCAGCGGCGTGCCGACCGTGCCCGACGACTCCAGCGCCGCCGCTCTGACCAGCGGGTCCGCATCCTCGGCCAGCGTCTCCAGGGCGGCCGACGGCTTGCCGACGAGCCCGATGCCCTTGGCCGCCCACACCCGCACCTCCCGGGACGGGTCGGCCACGGCGGCGGCGAGCACGTCGGTCTCGTCCAGCGACACGAGCCCCCGGACGGCCTCGATGCGCACCCGGTGGTCGGCATCGCCCAGCCCCGCCACGAACACGTCGCGGCCGCCGAGCCGCAGGCTCCGCAGCACGTCCAGCACCGTGGCACGCACGAGCGCGTCCGCGCCGGACAACCTCGCGGTCAGGGCCGTCCCCAGCTCGGGCGTGGCGGGCAGCACCTCGACCAGCTCCCGCAGGCCGGTGGCGGCGGCCCGCCGTACCGTGCCGTGCGCGTCACCCAGAGCGGCCACGAGGGCCGCCCCCGTGCCCGCGGGCACGGTCTCGGTGAGGGTGGCGATGGCGGCGCGCCGCACCTTGGGGTCGGGGTCGTCGAGGTACGGCGTGAGGCGCTCGACCGTGGGCTGCTCCTCCGCCAGCCGGTGCAGCTCCAGGATGCGGGGCGAGCGGCCGACCGAGGCCCGCTCGGCGCGGCCGTGCGCGGGGGCCCGCCGCACCGCCGTGGAGGTGTGCGCCCCGAGCAGCACCGGCTCGGCGGCGACCGGCTCGAACCCCTCGACCGGCACCAGGTACGGCTCCACCGGCCGCTTGACGAACTCCATGGCGCCGTCGGCCCGGCGGCGCAGGTTCAGGTGGAACAGCCACTCCCCGTCGTCGCGCCGCGGCTGGTCGGCACGCTCGTGGTAGAGGCCCCAGCGGCTCTCGGTGCGGGTGATCGAGGCGCGGGCGGCCATCTCGGCGCAGTCGCGGATGAAGTCCACCTCGGCGCAGCGCATCAGCTCGTGCGGGGTGCGCGCGCCCATCGCGGCGATCTCGCCGCGCATCCGCTCGAACGACTCCAGGGCGATCTCCAGCTTCGCGCCGGTCTTGGGCGGGGCGACGTAGTCGTTGACGAAGCGGCGCAGCTTGTACTCCACCTGGGCGTGCGGCGGGCCGTCGGGGTTGCGCAGCGGGCGGTAGACCAGCTCGTGCGCGGCGGCCACCTGGTCCTCGGGCGGCGCACCGCCGGGGGCGGCCCGGTGCTCGGTGGCGTGGGCGCCGGCCAGGTCGCCGAAGACGAACGCGCCGATCATGTAGTTGTGCGGCACGCACGCCAGGTCGCCCACCGCGTACAGGCCGGGCACGGTCGTCGCACCGTGCTCGTCCACCCACACGCCCGACGCGGAGTGCCCGCCGCAGAGCCCGATCTCGGAGATGTGCATCTCCACGTCATGCGTGCGGTAGTCGTGGCCGCGCCCCGCGTGGAACGTGCCACGTGTGGGCCGCTCGGTCGAGTGCAGGATGCCCTCCACCGCCGCGATCGTCTCCTCGGGCAGGTGCGTGAGCTTGAGGTAGATGGGTCCGCGCGCGGAGGCGATCTCGGCGGCCACCTCGGACATCATCTGCCCCGACCAGTAGTCGGAGTCGACGAACCGCTCGCCGCGGTTGTTGACCTGGTAGCCGCCGAACGGGTTGGCCACGTACGCGCAGGCCGGGCCGTTGTAGTCCTTGATCAGCGGGTTGATCTGGAAGCACTCGATGCCGCTCAGCTCGGCGCCCGCGTGGTAGGCCATGGCGTAGCCGTCGCCGGCGTTCGTCGGGTTCTCGTACGTCCCGTACAGGTAGCCGCTGGCGGGCAGCCCGAGCCTGCCGCACGCGCCGGTGGCGAGGATGACCGCCCCGGCCGACACCGTGACGAACCGCCCGGAACGGGTGTCGAACCCAGCGATCCCCACGGCCCGGCCGCCCTCGGTGAGCACCCTCACGGGCATGACCCGGTTCTCGATGCGCACCCGCTCGCGCAGGTCGCGGTGGCGCAGCACCCGGTAGAGGACCTTCTTGACGTCCTTGCCCTCGGGCATGGGCAGCACGTAGCTGCCCGAGCGGTGCACCTTGCGCACCGCGTACTCGCCGTGCTCGTCCTTCTCGAACTTCACGCCGTACCGTTCGAGGCGGCGCACCATGGCGTGGCCCCGGGTGGCGGTCTGGTAGATCGTCTTCTGGTTGACGACGCCGTCGTTGGCCCGGGTGATCTCGGCGACGTAGTCCTCCGGCGTGGCCTTGCCGGGGATGACCGCGTTGTTGACGCCGTCCATGCCCATGGCCAGGGCGCCGCTGTGCCGTACGTGCGCCTTCTCCAGCAGCAGCACGCGGGCGCCGCGCTCGGCGGCGGTGATCGCGGCCATCGTGCCGGCGGTGCCGCCGCCGACGACCAGCACCTCGCACTCCAGGTGCAGGCGGTCCTCGATCGCGGGGACGTCCATCTACAGCTCCTCCAGGATCCTGGCGCGCAGCGCGCCGCGGTCGGCGGCGGGCTCGCGCGGCGTGGGCACGTCGATCAGCGAGCGGACGCCGCCCCGCCCGAGCACCACGACGCGGTCGGCGAGCAGCAGCGCCTCGTCCACGTCGTGGGTGACGAAGACGACGGTGGCCCGGGTGTCGCGCAGCACGTCCAGCAGGAGGCGCTGCATCCCGGCGCGGGTCTGGGCGTCGAGCGCGCCGAACGGCTCGTCCATCAGCACGGCGCGCGGCGCGGCGACCAGGGCGCGGGCGAGCTGCACGCGCTGGCGCATCCCGCCGGACAGCTCGCGCGGCAGCCGCTCCTCGAACCCGGCCAGGCCGACCCGCGCAAGCCACCGGTCGGCGGCGGGGCGGCGCTCGCGCCGGGGCACCCCGCGCAGCCGCAGCGGCAGCTCGACGTTGCGCCGCACGCTGCGCCACGGCAGCAGCGCGTCGTCCTGGAACACCATGGCCCGGTGGTGGGCATCACGGTGGTGGGCATCACGGTGGCGGGCATCACGGTGGCCGGCGTCTCCGTGGCCGGTCGACGCGGCGTCGCCTGCGACGATCTTCCCGTCGTACGGCCTGAGCAGCCCGGCCAGTGCCCGCAGCAGCGTGGACTTGCCCGACCCGGACGCTCCCACGATGACGAGCACCTCGCCGGGCCGCACCTCCAGGTCCACATCACGCAGCACCAGGCCGCCGCCGTATCCCAGGGACAGCCCGTCGAGCGTGAACCCGAGCCCTCCCTGGACGATCTCCCCTGCGGTCTCCGCTGTCGTCGCGCTCATGCGCCGCTCCCTTCCGCGCGGGGCAGCCAGCGGGTGACCCGCCGGCCGACCAGCTCGACCCCCGCCGAGGTGAGCCAGCCCAGCAGCCCGATGGTGATCATGCCGACGATCACGGCCGGGTAGTCGACGATCGTGTACGAGCTCCACGTCCGGTAGCCGACGCCGAACTCGCCGGAGATCATCTCGGCCGAGATGACGCAGATCCACGCCACGCCCATGCCGACCGACAGCCCGCCGAACACCCCCGGCAGGATGCCGGGCAGCACCACGTGCCACAGCACGTGCCGCCGCCCGCCGCCGAGGGTCCTGACCGCGTCCTCCCACAGCGTCGGCAGCGCCCGCGCGGCGTGCCGGGTGCTCACCATGATCGGGAAGAAGGCGGCGGCGAACGTGATGAACACGATCCCCTGCTCGTCCGCCGGGAAGAGCAGGATCGCCACGGGCACCAGCGCGATGGCCGGGATCGGCCGCACCGCTTCGAGCAGCGGCAGCAGCACGTACCCGCTCCGCCGGGACCTGGCCACCACGATCCCCACGGCGACGCCCGCCACGGCGGCGAGCCCGAACCCGGTGAGGATCCTGACCAGGCTCTGCAGCAGGTCCAGGTAGTAGAGCTGGGTGGTGAGCTGGCGGGCGGCCTGCCGGCCGATCTCGACCAGCGTGGGCAGCCGGTCGAACCGCAGCCACAGCCGCACGTCGTTGGCGGTGAGGACCTGCCACAGAGCGGCGGCGGCCAGCAGCGACGCCGCCCTGACGGCCCACGCCGCCCCGCGCCGCCCGCGCCGCTCACGCGGAGCCGCCGCCCCACCGCTCACGCCCGCCGACACGGGACCGGTCGACAGGGGCTCGGAGGAGGTCACCGGCTGGGTCTTGAGGTCGGTCTCGGCACTCATCAGGCGTCACCCCCGCCCTTGGCCGCCTGGACCGCCTGCTCGTACGTGACCGGCTCGGCCTTCGGGTGGCGCTCGCGGTAGGCGTCCGCGCCGTCCTGGGTGGTGAAGGGCAGCAGCCGGGCCTTCTCGGGGGCGGTACGGTCGCGCAGCCAGATCGACTTGTCGGCGAACCACCGGGTCCCGGTCGTGGTGTCCGGCACGTAGGCGGCCCGCACGGCGCCCTTGGCCGTCGCGATCTGGCGCAGGAGGCATGTCGGCGTCTCCGCCGGGTGGGTCGCGCTCTCCCCTGCCGGCCAGAGCTCCGAGGCGGTGGCGGGGTCGGACACGGTCCCGCCGCAGGCGGCGTCGGTGCCGGTGACGCGGGCCTGGTTCACCGTCGAGGCCCGGTCGGAGTCGTACGACGGCCCGTACGCCTCACGCAGGTAGCGGTCGTCGACGAAGGAGGAGACGTTCACGCCCCCGAAGTCGGGGCTGATCCGCTTGAGGTAGGCCACGTCGTGCTCGTGCGCGGCCTGGAGCGGCTGCTTGAGCGTGACGTCGAAGGTGGAGATGCCGCCCGGGCCGTTGTAGAGGTAGACGACCTCGGGCGGCAGCCCCGTGACCTTCGCGACCGACTCGGCGGCGGCCAGAGGGTGCTCGTGCAGGTAGCGGGTGGCGTCGATCTGCGCCTGGAGGAACGCCTTCACCACGTCGGGGTGCTCCTTGGCGTACGCCTGGCGCAGCACGACGCCGTGGAAGGTCGGCACGTCGAGCGCCGAGCCGTCGTAGACCAGCCGGCCCTTGCCCTGGAAGACCAGCAGCCCCGGCCAGGCGACGAACTGGGCGTACCCCTGCACACCGCCCGATTCGAGCTGGGCGGCGCCGACGGCCGGTTGGTGGTTGACCACCTCGACGTCCTTGGCGGGGTCGAGGCCGGCCTTCTCCAGCGCCTGGACCAGCGTGCCGTGGCCGGCGGAGCCGACGCTGGCGGAGATCTTCGTGCCCTTCAGGTCGGTCAGCGTCCTCGCCTTCGACCCGGGCGGCACGACCACCATGTTGAGGCCGCCGCGCAGGTTGTAGCCGGTGACGGAGACCAGCTCAGTGCGGGCCGTCTCGACGGCCTGGGTGCGGGAGGCGTTGATGAGCAGCGGGTAGTCGCCCATCGAGCCTATGTCGATCTTTCCGGCGACCATCTTGGCGGTGATGGGGGCGCCGGTGTCGTAGTCCTGCCACTCGACCGTGTAGCGGTCGCCGAGCCGCTTCTCCAGGTAGCCGAGCGAGCGAAGCAGCGTCCCGGCGGTCACCGTGTTGATGGTCTTGGACTGGTAGCCGACGACGACCTTGACCTTCCCGTCGCCGCCGCCCGCCGCCTGGGACACCGAGCAGCCGGCCAGGGCGAGCACCAGCGCGGCGGCCAGAGCCTTGCGCATGTCGGGTCCCTTCATCGCAGCAGGTAGGGGATGTCGATGGTGATGGCGTCCACGGGGCAGCGAGCGGCGCAGGGGCCGCAGTACCAGCACTCGTCCACGTGCATGTACGCCTTGCCGGTCTCGTCGCTGATCGCGAGCGAGTCGAGCGGACACGCCTCGACGCAGAGCGTGCAGCCGTCGATGCAGAGCGCCTCGTCGACGGTCACGGGGACCTCGACCCGCTGGTTGACCAGGGCCATGCCTGTCACTCCTCGCCTGATGGGATGCCTGATGGGATGCCCGATGGGATGCCCGGGAGGGCGCCTGGGGGGACGCCCGGGGGGATGTGGTGCTCGCGGCGCAGATGGCCGCGCATGGTCAGCCGGTCGCCCCGGAACCGGACGAACTCCAGGTCCACCGGGCGGCCGTCGGACAGGTGGGTGAGCCGCTCCACCATGAGCAGGGCGGCCCCGCGCGGGGCGCCGAGGGTGGCGGCGGTGTGGGTGTCGGCGTTGACCGCCTCGACGGTCAGCTCCGCCATGCCGAGGGGCTGCCCGGCGACCTGTTCGAGCAGCACGAAGATGTCGTTGTGGACGAGGTCGGCGTCGAACAGCGGCTCGCCCACGTCCCGTACGAGGTAGGTCAGGTCGAGGGAGAGCGGCAGGCCGTTGAGGCTGCGCAGCCGCTCCAGGTAGACGACCTGCTCGCCGGGCGGCAGGCCGAGCCGGTGGCTGACGGGGGCGGGCGGCTCGATGAGACTCATCGTGCGGACCGCGTTGGTCACCTCGCCGTGCTCGTGCAGGGTCTCGGCCAGGCCGAGGAGCTGGTGCAGGCCGTGCGGGTACTTCTCGGCCGCGACGGTCGTGCCCACGCCGGGGCAGCGCTCGACCAGGCCCTCCTCGCGCAGCAGGTCCAGGGCCTCGCGCACGGTGTTGCGCGAGATGCCGAACTCGCGGGCCAGCACCCCTTCCAGGGGGAGCCGGCCGCGTGGCAGGTTGCCGTGCACGATCTGCCGGCGCAGCAGGTCGGCCACCTGCCTGGCGCGGTCGGCGCGGCGTCGTCGGGTGTCGGGTGCGGCCACCGGCCGGTCCATGCCTCTCCTCCCGGCTCGCTCCTCATTTCCCGTTTAACCTATCAATCAGGTAGGGAAGATGGGATAACGGCCGGATTGCGCCACCTGACAGGTGGCGGGCATGGTGCTGACCTGCGGCTCAGTCGAGCGGGCGGCAAGATCTGCCACCCCCGCGACCCTTCCGGTCAGGCGAGGTGCTGCCTGATGGCGGCGACCTCCTCGCGCTGCTCCTCGACGAGCCTGCGAGCGAGCGTGACCGTGGGCGCGTGCTTGCCGAGGGCCTGCGCCACCTCGGCCATCTTCACGCCGGCGTCCAGGTGGTCGGCCAGCGCCTTCAGCCACGCCCGGTCGAACGCGGGCCCGGACAGCTTCTTCAGCGCCGCCAGGTCGTCGGCCGACACCATCCCGGCCATGTTCGTGCCCGACTCCATACCCGGCATGTCATGACCGGCGTGGCTCTCGTCCGGCACCTCGGCCTTCCACGAGCGCAGCCACGACGTCATCTGCGTGATGTCCTTCTGCTCGGCGGCGACCAGCTTCCCGGCGAGGTCGCGCACGTACGCCGTGTCGCTGCGGTCCGGCGCCAGCTCGGCCAGCCGGATCGTCAGCCGGTGGTGCGTGATCATCTCCTGCGAGAACGAGACGTCGGCCTCCGCGTGGCCGTCCTGCGTCGCCGCCCCGGCCATCGCGGCGGGCGGGGCGGGCTGGGCCTGGGAGGCGGCTGCGCATCCGGCGACGAGCTGGACACCCAGCACGGCCAGGACGGCCACGACGCGCTTCTGGGGCATGCTCGCTCCTCGGGGATCGGTGGGTTCGGGAGTCCGGGCTCGTTCCCAGGTACGCGCCCCTCGCCCCACCGGTTCACCCCTCGGGTTAGTCTCCCGCTGTGACCTCGGTTCTGATTCTCAACGGCCCCAACCTCAACCTCCTCGGCACTCGCAGGCCGGAGATCTACGGCTCGGCCACGCTCGCCGACGTGGAGGAGCTGTGCCGGCAGGAGGCCGGCAAGCTCGGCCTCGACGCGGTCTTCCGGCAGTCCAACCACGAGGGGCAGCTGGTCGACTGGATCCAGGAGGCCGGCGCGGAGGTCAAGGCGGGCCGGTGCATCGGCGCCGTCCTCAACGCCGGCGCCTACACCCACACCTCGGTCGCGCTGCACGACGCCATCGAGGGCGCCGAGCTGCCCGTGGTGGAGGTGCACATCTCGAACGTCCACCGGCGCGAGGAGTTCCGGCACCACTCGTACCTGTCGCCGGTCGCGCGCGGCATCGTGGTCGGCTTCGGCGTGTACGGCTACGCCCTGGCCGTCAACGGCCTGTACCACGCGACCAGGGCGTAGGCCGCCTGGCCCCTACCCGGGCAGGCGCCAGGCGGCCGTCCACAGGCGCGTGCCCGAGCGGCGGTCCAGCCGGCGCAGGAACGACAGCACCCCGGCGGTCCCCGTGGCCCAGGTGTACCCGGCCTTGTCCAGGTCGTTGCCCGGGAACACCGGCCGCTCCGGCTCTCCCCCGGCGCGCACCAGCATGAGCTCGGCGATCTGCTCCGCCCCGCGCCAGTGGCGGTCGTCGCCCGTGACCAGGGCCAGGTCGATCAGCGCCTCGCCCATGCCGGCCAGGCCGCAGCACTGCGAGACCACCCACGCCTGCGGGGCGACCGTCAGCCCGGCCAGCGCGCCCCGTTCGGCCAGCGCCAGGTAGGCGTCGTCGCCGTACGCCGCCGCGGCGTGCGCCAGCGCGCTGGCGATGCCCGACACGCCCTGGCACCAGGACGCGCCCATCGGCCGCGCCTCCGGCCCCGCCAGCTCGGCCAGCATGGCCTCGGCCCGTACGGCCAGGCCCGCGAACCGCTCCCTGGCCGCCTCGCCGGCCGCCGGGTCGCCGGTGACCTCGTGGTAGGAGAGCAGGAAGTCCGCGCAGCCGGCCTCGCCGTGGGCGAACGCGGCATCCACGGCCACCCCCGACCCGGGCGGCGGCGGCACGTCCTCCTCCGGCGCGGTGACCTCCCCCGCGAGCAGGCGCCTGGCGCACTCCGCGGCGACCTCCAGATGCCGGGGGTCGTCGCCGATCGCGGCCAGCGCCAGGTGGCCGGCTCCGATGCCGGCGACGCCGTGCGCCTGGTCGGCGCGCTGGGGGCCGTCGAGCGTGACCGGCTCGGGCACGGCCAGCTCCGGCACGGCGGTCAGCCGGGCGGCGGTCAGGAACAGCGCCGTCCCGGTGCGGCCGAAGTACAGGGACGGAGGAAGCACGGCGGGCGGCATGACGCGGGCCGTCCAGCGGGCCAGGTCGGCGGCGACGGCCTTGGCCTCAGGGTGGTGCAGCAGCTCCATGCCGACGCCGGCGCAGCCGCCGTAGACGTTCGTGACCGGCGGGCTCGCCCGGCGCGCGTCCTCGGGGGCGTCCATGAGGCGCTCGGCGAAGGCGACGCATTCGCGGGTCGTGTGGTCGAGGACGCTCGCCAGCAGGTCTCCGGTCAGCCTCGGCGGCACGGGCCGCGTCCGGGCGGGGAACGCGGACGCCCCGCCCAGGCCCGACCTCAGCGCCGCGGCGGCCTCGGTGCGCTCCTCCGCGTCCAGGCTGAGCAGCGACGGCAGCAGGCCGCGCACGCCCCCCGGAGTGCCGGGGGACATCCGCGCGAGGCACATCAGCGTGCGCTCCAGGTTGCGGACCGGGTCGGGGTCGATCATGACGGGGTTCATGCCGGTGGTGGCGAAGAACAGGGTGGCGCCGAGCGAGAAGTAGTCGTCGGCGGGCCCGGACTCCCGGTCGGTGTGCTGGTCGGGCACGCTGTAGCCGCG
This sequence comes from Nonomuraea sp. NPDC005501, assembly GCF_040605905.1. NCBI lineage: Bacteria > Bacillati > Actinomycetota > Actinomycetes > Streptosporangiales > Streptosporangiaceae > Nonomuraea > Nonomuraea sp. NPDC005501. The sequence continues at coordinate 71,685 of NZ_JBEXDT010000014.1, forward strand.
GCTCCAGCCCGGGAGCTGGAGGCCGTCGTACCGGCTGTTGCCGAAGTCGATGAGCGTGCAGCGGCCGTCCTCGCCCAGCACGACGTTCTTGGGCGACAGGTCCCGGACCACCACCCCGCGCGCGTGCACGGCGTCCAGCACCTCCAGCAGGCGCGCGGCCAGCGCGCCGAGGTCGCGGTCCCATGGCCCGGCCCCGGCGGGCCGGTCGGTGAACAGGCCGTTCTCGGCCACGAACCGGTTGAGGTCGCGGCTGCCCGCGTCGGTCATGACGAGGAACTCGTCGTCGCCGTGGCGGAAGTGGTCGATCGGCTCGGGCACGCCGGGCACGCCCTTGAGTGCCTGGAGGACGCGCAGCTCGTTGCGCAGGTACATCCGCAGGTCCCAGCCCTGGGTGTTCTCGCCGACGTACGCGCGGGCCTCCTTGACCACGACGGGCCGGCCGGCCGCGTCGGTGGCCCGGTAGACGTTGCCCCGGGGGCCGCGCACGACGCCGGAGGTCACGCGGTATCGCCCGCCGATCAGCCTGCCCCCGGAACCGGCCTGCGCGGCGGACGAGCCGGAACCGGCCTCCCCCGCGGGTGAGGAGTCGCCGGGCCGGAACGGGTCGGTGGCCCACGGCGGGCAGGAGTACTCCGGGCCCGCCGCCCCCGGCAGCCGCTCCCCGTCCGGCCCGACCACCACCAGCTCGAAGTCCCCGTTGTCGTCCACGCGGTACTGCGGGGCGAAGGGCGCGTACCGGTAGTAGACCGGCGCGTCGCTGCGGATCCGCCGGTCGCTGACGATGCGCGGCGCGGCCATCCCGGCGAGCGCGCTCGCGAGGGCGTGCCCGATCTCCACCACCGCGTTCTGCGCCGGGTAGACCGTCATGGCCTTGCCCACGGCGCCGGGGTCGAGGTCGCCCGAGTTGAGCTCCATGAGCGTGTGTGCCGAGCGGGCCACCTTGAAGGCGCACCCGGCGGCGGCGAGGACGGGCAGGGCCCGGTCGAGGGTGTCGGCGAGGGTTCCGGGACGTGCCGAGACGTGGAGCTTCCAGCCTTGGACCGGGGTTTCCGCCTCAGGGTCGTGAACGCTGATCCACGTGTCGTCCTCGTAGATTTCCCTACCATACGAATCGGCAAATCGGGTAAGGCGGTCGCGCACATTTACGTCCATCGTGACCCTTCGATCGCGGAGCGCTTATGCCGATGAAAGGAAAGGCCACCGGAACTGCGCCGATGGCCTTTCCACAGCGCTTTGCACGGCCACGCGTCCCCGCGTGGCCGCGAGCGGGTTACCGGATGGAGCTACACGATGGACGGGCAGCAGGGAAAGCTGCTGCAGACCGTACGCTTGCAGGTGTTGACGCAGGCCTGGGGGCCGTGGAGCAGCTTGCCCAGCTCACCTTCGAAGTCGACCATGAGGTCTTCGAACTCGATGACGCCTGCGTCGCGGGGCTCAAGGGCCAGCACGGACATGGGGGCTCCTTCCTTGGCCGTCGATGGACGGCCGCTGTAGGGATCTGAGCCTCGGGATGACGCTGGTAAGCGCCTTTTCCCGTGCCCTGTGCGCCGTCGAGAATCGCGTTCACGACCAAGGCGACGCACAAACGGTCGCATTATGGGCAGATATCCGGACGCATGTCCAGAGGCATCGCGGATTGCCAAAAAGGCATTTACTTCGTCCTTTACACTGCCGCGATGGTCACTTAGATTGACTCCGTGATTCGGGGAACTCCGCCGTGCCGGCTGTCACGAGAGGGCCTCCCCGCGTGAGGCTGTGGCGCAGGCGGGGGCCCGACGTCCCGGACGACAGGTCCGGGCTGGTGGTCGCCTACTGGGAGAGCCACGACGAGCACCTCCTGACCACGACGCTCGGCACCATCGCCCGCCGCCTCCCCTCGCTCGTCGCCGCCGCGCTGCGGCTGGCCTGGCAGGCGAGCCGCCGGGACACGGCGGTGGCCGTGGCGGGCAGCCTCGCGGCCGGCGTGTTCACGGTCTTCGGCCTGGTGGCGACCTCCGACGTGCTCGCCTCCCTGTTCGCCGCCGGGCCAACCCCCGAGCGGGTGCGGGCCGCGCTGCCCTCACTGGTGCTCGTCGCCGCCGCGGCCGGGCTGCGCGGCGCGCTGCTGACGGGCGCGGGCTGGGCGCAGGCCCGGCTGAAGCCGCTGGTCGAACGGCTCGCGGAGACCAGGCTCTTCGAGCTGACCACCCGCGTCGACCTCACCGCGTTCGACGACCACGACTTCCACAACGGGATGCGGCGCGCCCGCGACAGCGGCGTGCCCGACAGCGCGACCGTGGTCGAGACGGCCATCGCCGTGCTCACCGCCGCCGTCGGCGTGCTGGCCTCCGCCGCCGCGCTCGGCCTGCTGCACCCGGTCCTCATGCCGCTGCTGCTGGTCACGGCCGTGCCCGCCGGCTGGGCGGCCGTACGCGCCGCCCGCCTCGGCTACCAGGGGTTCTACCGGCTCTCCGCCGCGCGGCGGCGCAAGTTCATGCTGTCCGACCTGATGGCCGAGCGGTTACCCGCCGCCGAGGTCCGGGCCTACGGGCTGCGCGACTTCCTGCTCGGCCAGTACGCCAAGGTGGCGGACCTGGAGCAGGAGGTGCAGCTCGACGTGGCCCGCCGGCGGACCGCCGCCAAGGCGGCCGGCGACCTGCTGACCGGGGTCGCCACGGCCGGCGTGTACGCGGCCCTCGGCGGGCTGCTCGCGGCCGGGATCGTCCCGCTGGCGGTGGCCGGGGCGGCGGTGCTCGCCGTCAGGACCGGCCAGGGCTCGCTGACGGGCCTGGTCCAGGCCATGAACCGGCTGTACGAGGCCGGCCTGTACTTCGGCGACTACCTGGCCTTCCGCGAGCTGGCCGAGGATCGCGTCGCCCGCACGGACGGCACGCTCCCGCCCGCGCCGTTCCGCCGGCTGACCGCCGACGACGTGACCTTCACCTACCCGGGAGCCGACCGCCCCGCGCTGTCGGGCGTCAGCGTGACCGTGAACCGCGGCGAGGTCGTCGCCCTCGTCGGCGAGAACGGCTCGGGCAAGACCACGCTGGCCAAGCTCCTGGCCGGGCTCTACCGGCCGGACCAGGGCGCGATCCGCTGGGACGGCGCCGACCTCGGCACGCTCGACGCCGACGCGCTGCGCCGGCACGTCTCCGTGATCGCCCAGGACCACACGCGCTGGCCGCTCACCGTCCGGGAGAACATCATCATGGGCGAGCCCGTGGACGAGCACCGGCTGGCCGCCGCCGCGGAGGCGTCGGGCGCGCACGAGGTGGTGGCCGCGCTGCCGGACGGGTACGACGCCCTGCTCGACCGCCGCTTCCGCGGGGGGCACGACCTGTCGGGCGGGCAGTGGCAGCGCATCGCCGTGGCGCGCGGCTTCTACCGCGACGCGGCGCTGGTCATCTTCGACGAGCCCACCTCGGCGCTGGACGCGCGGGCCGAGCACGCCCTGTTCGAGCGGATCAGGAAGCACGCCGACGGCCGTACGATCGTGCTCATCACCCACCGGCTGGCCAGCGTCCGCTACGCCGACCGGGTCTACGTGCTCGACCGCGGGCGCGTGGCCGAGCACGGCACACACGAGGAGCTGATGGCGCGCGACGGGCTCTACGCCGACCTCTACGAGTTGCAGGCGTCCGCCTACCAGGGGGTGCCGTGATCGTCCTCGCGTCCGCGTACCTGGCGGTGGCGGCGGTGCTGCTGGGGGCGGCCCTCGGCAAGGTCCGCGACGTGCGCGGGTTCGCGGCGACCATCGACGGCTACCGGGTGCTGCCCGCCCCGCTGGCCCTGCCCGCGGCGGTGACCGTGCTGGCCGTCGAGGTGGCGGCCGCGGCGCTGCTGCTGGCGCCGGGCCTCCGCCGGCTGGGGGCCGTGGTCGCGGCGCTGCTGTTCGCGGTGTTCCTCGCGGCGATGGGCTCGGTGCTGCGGCGCGGCCTGCGGGTCGGCTGCGGCTGCTTCGGCGGCCGCGACCTGGTCGGGCCCGGGACGATGGTGCGGACGGGGGTGCTCCTGGCGCTGGCGCTCATGGCGGTCGCGGCGGGTCCGTCGCCGTTCGCGCCGGCTCAGGTGGCGGTGGCCGCCGCGCTGCTCGGGCTCGCGTTCGTGCTCCCGATCCTGCTGCCCGGCGCCGGACGTCACGGCTCGTCCGGCGGGCGTACCGATACGTCCGGTCGTACCTACACCACGGGCCGGACCGAGCACGGGCCGCGGCCCGGCACGCCGTTCGCGCTGGAAGGGGCGCCGGAGCGGGCCTCGGACCAGGTCCTGTACGCGCTGGTCTCGCCCGGGTGCGGGCTGTGCACCACGATGCTCCCCCACTTCGTGGCCATGGCCGCCCGGATGGAGGTCGTCCTGGTCACCGCGGCGCCCAAGGACGGGGCCGACGGGCTGGACGGGCTGCCCCGGGTGGTGGACCCGGACGTGTACGAGCGCAACGACATCCCGTGGCCGCCGTACGCGGTCGTCACGGACCGCCACGGCGTCGTCCTCGCCGCCGGAGGCACCTCCGAGCCAGCGCAGCTCCAGGCCGTCCTGGAAAGCGCCGCGTCCGCCCGTCCCGCCTGACGGACGAGGCGGTCAGAAGCGGCGGGAGCGGCGCATGTCCGAGGGGCGGCCGTCCGGGTCGACCGCGACCCGGTACAGCGGCATGGCCAGCAGCTTGCGCACCCGCCCCAGCTCCGGAGCCGGGTGCGGCCGCAGGCGGCCGGGCGGACGCGGGCCCCGACGCCCGTCCCGGTGCCAGGCGTCCAGGCGCCGCGCCGACTCCGCCAACGCCTCGAAGGCCGCCTTCGGGTCGCACAGGTCGTCCACGTCGTCCGGGTCGCGGTCCAGGTGCTCGGCGGCCAGCGTGAGCCGCAGCTCCCGGGCGAACCGGCGGCCACCGGCGGGCGGGCGCGGGTCGGGCTCCTCGTCCACGACCGCGCAGCTCAGCTCCGAGTCGTACGTCCACGACCGCAGGTTGACGTTGTCGGACCCGACCGACGCCCACACGTCGTCCACCACGCACACCTTGGCGTGGACGTAGACCGGGGTGCCCGCGTGGTTCTCCAGGTCGTACACCGCGACGCGGTCGCCGCCCGCCTGCTTCAGCCGGCGCAGCGCCTCGCTGCGGCCGATGAGGCTGGCCGGGCCGGCCAGCCAGCCGTCCTGGTCGGGATGGCGCGGCACCACGATGATCATGCGGAGTTCTTCCTCGCGCTCCAGCGCCTCCGCGAACGGCTCGATCACCTCGGTGGACCACAGGTACTGGTCCTCCAGGTACACGAGCGAGCGGGCCCTGCGCAGGACCTTCTGGTAGGCGCGGGCCACGCTCCGCTCGCCGCGCGGGGCGAACGGGTACGGGCGGCGCCGGTAGGGGTAGGTCCGCAGCAGCTGCACGGCGTGCGTCCCCGCCGGTCCGGGAGCCGGGCCCGGCGGCGGCAGCGCGGGCACGTCGTCCATCCGCTCCAGATGGTCGCGCAGCCTCCTGAACGGCTGCCGCGTCTCCGGGGCCGGGTCCTCCCACCGCTCGCGGAACACGGTCTCCACCTCCGCGACCGCGGGCCCGTGGATCGCCACCTGCACGTCGTGCCACGGCGGGCTGTCGCCGTACACGCCGGGCATGGGCGCAGCCTGCGGGTCGCCGTGGTGGGCGGCGTCGTCGCGGCGGCTGTGACACAGGTCCACGCCGCCGACGAACGTCACATCGTGGTCAGGGTCGTCGCGTCGCCGGATGACGACGAACTTCTGGTGGTGCGCGCCGCCGGGCCGTACCCGGGTGTCCAGCACCGCCTGACCGCCGGCCGCCTCGATCTTCTCGCCGAGGTGCCGGTTCTCCTCGGCGCTGAAGCGCAGCGCGTCCAGGTGCGAGCGCCAGATCAGCCCGTTGACCAGCGCTCCCCTGGCGGCCGCCCCCGACAGCGCCTCGGAGATCTGCGGTCCGCCGTCGGTGAGCCGCTCGTCTGGGTCGCCGCGCCAGTCGGCGAACAGCACCAGATCGTGCGCCCGCACGCTGTCCAGGCACGTCTTGAGCTCGGCGAAGTAGGTGGCCCCGTGGATGAGGGGGCGCACCAGGTTGCCCGTCGTCCAGGCACCCAGCCGGGTGGCCGGGTTGTCGCGTTCGTCCTGGGTGAGGAACCAGTCCGCGAAGTCCATTCGGCTACGGCTACCCGGTGGGCGTGCGGGCATGCGTCAGCAGCCTCCACAACCGCTCGGGCGTCAGCGGCGTGACCGTGATCTCGCCGGCGACCTCCGGCAGGGCGGCGGCGACCGCGTTGCCGATGGCGGCGGGCGGCCCGATGGTGCCGGCCTCGCCGACGCCCTTCATGCCCCCGGGCGTGATGGGCGAGGGCGTCACCAGCGTCGCCAGCTCGATCGCGGGCACCTCCCTGGTCGTGGGCAGCAGGTAGTCGATGACCGGCTGGCCGTCGGCGGTGTGGACGACCTCCTCGGTCAGGGCCATGCCGATGCCCTGCGCGATGCCACCGCTGAGCTGGCCCTCGACGATCGCCGGGTTCACCAGCACGCCGGCGTCGTTGACCGCCCAGTAGCCCTCCACCTCGACCGCCCCGGTCTCCGGGTCCACGGCGACGGCCGCGGCGTGGGCGCCGTAGGCGTAGGTGTAGGCGGCCGGGTCGTAGACGGCCCGCTCCTCCAGGCCGGGCGACGCGCCCTCGGGCAGGTCCCAGCCGCGCCACGCCGACGTGGCGACCTCCCGCAGCGTCAGCGAGGCGCGCGGGTCGCCCTTCACCCGTACGGCCCCGTCGGTGATCTGCAGGTCCTCCGGCGCGGCCTCCAGCCGGTGCGCGGCGATGGTCAGGATCTTGTCGCGCAGCCGGGCCGCGGCCTGGACCAGCGCTCCCCCGCCGACGGCGAGCGCCCGGCTGGCGATGGAGCCGATCGGCGAGTAGGGCGTCGCCGCGGTGTCGCCCAGCACCACCCGGACCCGGCCGGGATCGACGCCCATCCGGTCGGCGGCGAGCTGGGCCAGCGTCGTCTCGATGCCCTGCCCGATCGCGGCCACGCCGGAGGCGACGACGACCGAGGCGTCCGGCTCCATGCGCAGCACCGCGATCTCGTACCCGCCGACCTGCTGCCCCGCGGCCTTCATGTCCTGCGACGGCCCCAGCCCGGTCGCCTCCACGTGGCACGAGAACCCGACGCCCCGCCGGCGTCCGTCGCCGCCGGGGAACACCCTGACCATGTCCCTGAGCATGCGCAGGGCGCGCGGGTAGTCGCCCGAGTCGTACGGCTGCCAGATCCGCGTCACGCACGGCAGCTCCTCCGGCCCCAGCAGGTTGCGCAGGCGCAGCTCCACCGGGTCGAGCCCGAGCCGCCGCGCCGCCTCGTCGATCAGCCGCTCCCGCGTGTACGTCGCCTCCGGCTGGCCGAAGCCCCGGTACGAGCCGGTCGGCGTGGTCGTCGTGACGACGCCGCGCAGCCGTACCCCTGCCCGGAGGAAGCGGTACGGGCCGGGCAGCATGATGGCGGTCACCGCGAACGGCGAGATGCCGACGTTCGACGGGTGCGCCCCGAGGTCGCCGACGACGTCGGCGTGCAGCGCCACGAACCGGCCGTCGGCGTCCAGCGCCAGCCGCGCCCGGTGGACGGCGGCCCGGGCGGGCAGGGTGGCGACCAGCCGGTCGCCGGGCGACTCCGTCCAGCGCACGGGCCGGCCGCCCAGACGCATCGCGGCCAGGCAGACCAGCGTCTCGTCGGGGTAGATGTGCTCCTTGCCGCCGAACCCGCCGCCGGTGTCGCCGCTGACGACGCGCACCCGGTCGTGGGTGAGCCCGAGCGCGTCGGCGGCGTGGTCGCGCACGTGGTGCGGCGCCTGCGTCGAGGTGCGGATCGTCAGCTCCCCGTCGATGAACGTGGCGACGAGCGCGCGCGGCTCCATCGGGTACGGCGACGCCCTGCCGTACCGGAAGGCCAGCTCCACCACGTGCTCGGCGCCGGCGATGGCCTCCTCGCAGTCCGCGTCGCCGAGGACCGAGTCGGTGAGCACGTTGGAGCCCCAGTCGGGGTGGAGGAGAGGGGCGTCCGGCTCCATCGCCCGCTCCACGCCGACGACCGGGGGCAGCTCGTGCACGTCGAGGTCCAGCAGCGCGGCGGCGTCGGCGGCGGCCTCGGGCGTCTCGGCGACGACCACGGCGAGCGGCTGGCCCACGTACCGGATGGTCTCCTCCAGGACCGGGTAGGAGGTGTCGCGCTGCCCGGCGGCGAGCGTCACGCACGGCAGCCGCACGTCGACGGCGTCGGCGGGCGTGATGACGTCGAGCACGCCCTCGACCGTCCACGCGGCCTTGGCGTCGCACCCGGTCAGCCGCCCGTGCGCGACGGGGCTGCGCACGACGACGGCGTGGGCCGTCCCGGGCAGCCGCACGTTGCCGGCGTACCTGGCCCGGCCGGTCAGCAGCCGGGCGTCCTCCCGGCGCGGCGCCCGCGCGCCCACGTGCCCGCCCGTGCCCCCATCAGTAACGGCACCATCGCTCATGGCCTGATTGTGAGCGCCGTCCCCCGGCGGGTCCATACACAACGCGCACAGCGGGAGACGCGTTCGGTGGGAGACGCGTTCAGTGGGACGCGCGTTCGGTGGGACGCGCGTTCGGTGGGACGCGCGTTCAGTGGGACGCGCGCCACTCCGCGACGACGCGCTCCACGTCGAACGGCAGCAGGTTGAGCGGCGGGCCGGACAGGCCGGTGCGGATGGCCTCGCGGATCCTCGCGTTGATCTCCTCGACGATCTGCCGCGCCTCGCGCTCGGAGCGGGCTGCGCGCGCCTCGGCCAGCGCCTCCTCGGCGTCCTTGCGCAGGGCGAGGGTCGGCGGCAGCGGCATGGACAGGCCCTCGCTGCGCAGCTTCTGCTTGATCCACCACATGTCGTCGTGCGGCTTGTCGAGGTCGGGCAGCGGCTTGCCCTTGCCCGGCAGGTCGTCGAACTCGCCCCGCTCCTCCGCCTCGCGGATCTGCCGGTCGATCCACGACTCGAAGTTCACTCCGTACGGCTTGCGGTCGCTCAAGATGCGGCTCCCCGGATGACGACGGCCCCTCCTGCCAGGCTACGTGCCCCATGGGGATCATGGAATGGTGCCGTGATGGAATGGCGGGACAGGTGTCACTGAAGGAGGCCCCGTGGCCATCGTCTCGCGCGGCTTTCGCGGCCGCCCCAGAGAGGGCGGCGACCGGCTGCCGCCCGGCCAGTACCTCGTCGAGGACTTCCCCGTGCTGTCGGCCGGGCCGACGCCGCGGGTGCCGCTCGACCGGTGGGAGTTCACCATCGACACCGAGGCCGGCGAGACCCACCGCTGGTCGTGGCAGGAGCTCATGGCGCTGCCCGGCGAGCGGCCGACCGTCGACATCCACTGCGTCACCAGGTGGACCAAGCTCGGCACCCAGTGGGAGGGCGTCTCGCTCGACGTGCTCTTCGAGAACGTGGAGAGCGCCGCCGAGTACGCGCTGGTCCACTCGTACGGCGGTTACACCACCAACCTGCCGGTCGAGGACCTGCTCGACGGCAAGGCGTGGATCGTCCACACCTTCGACGGCGAGGAGCTGGCGCCCGTCCACGGCGGTCCGGCCCGGCTGCTGGTGCCTCACCTGTACTTCTGGAAGTCGGCCAAGTGGGTGCGCGGCATCCGGCTGGTGAACGAGGACTGGCCCGGCTTCTGGGAGACGGCCGGCTACCACAACTACGGTGACCCGTGGCGCGAGCAGCGCTACGAGGGCGACTAGTGGGGCGGCCGGCGACCCGCCGCGTGAGCTGGCGGCCCGCCCGGCTGACCGAGGTCCGCGACGAGACGCCCAGCGCCCGCACGCTGCGCTTCGAGGTGCCCGGCTGGTCCGGCCACCTCGCGGGCCAGCACGTGGACGTGCGGCTGACGGCCGACGACGGTTACAGCACGCAGCGCAGCTACTCCCTGGCCGGGCCCTCCGACGGTGAGACGGTCGAGCTGACCGTCGAGAGCGTGCCCGGCGGGGAGGTCTCGCCGTACCTGACCGAGATCATGGAGATCGGCGACGAGGTGGAGCTGCGCGGGCCGGTCGGCGGGTGGTTCGTGTGGCGGCCGGAGAGCGCCGCGCCGGTGCTGCTCGTCGCCGGCGGGTCCGGCATCGTGCCGCTGATGGCGATGCTCCGCGAGCGCCGCCGTGTGGGCAGCCGCGTGCCGTTCCGGCTGCTGTACTCGCTGCGCGGGCCCGGCAGCCGCTACTACGCCGAGGAGCTGCGCCGGCCCGAGCCCGGCGTCGACGTGACCTTCCTCTACACGCGCTCCACGCCCGTCCCCTGGCCCCGGCCGGCCGGGCGCGTCATGCTGGACGACCTCGCCGAGGGCGGCTGGCCCTCCTCCTTCGAGCCCGACTGCTACGTGTGCGGCCCGACGGGGTTCGTGGAGGCCGCCGCCGACCTGCTGCTCGCGCTCGGCCACGCCCCCGAGCGCGTCCGCACCGAACGCTTCGGCCCCACCGGGGGCTGACCGGACACCAGACACTTCGGCCTCACACCAGGCTGACCGGACCATCAGGGGACAGGCATGACCGCTGAACACCTCGACGGGAACGCGCTGGCCGGCCCGCTGGCCGAGCTGTTCGCCGTGGACGTCACCGCGGCGACCGGCCGGTGCGCGAGCTGCGGCCTGGCGGGGCCGATCGCCGCGCTGCACGTGTACGGCCCCGAGCCGGGACTGGTGGGCCGCTGCCCGGGGTGCGAGGAGGTCGTGCTGCGGGTGGTGCGCGGCCCCGGCAGCGCCTGGCTGGACCTGCGCGGCGCCCTGTCGCTCCGGGTGCCGCTGCCGGACTGACCATCAAGCCCGGCCAACCGGATATTTCGCCATCCTTACGTCACCCATACGCGAGATAAGTACACTCGGCGTGGTTCAACCGGCCGAACATCTGCGCCACCAGGCTCTGGCCACGGGCGGTCCCCCTCGGCCCCGTCTTTGGGAGTCATGTGAGCAGCGGGCTTGTCGACGCGCCGCCGTCCCCCCCGACCGGCACGTCCCGGCGCGGCCGGCGACGCTGGACGCGGTGGGTCCTGGTGGTCGCCGTCACGGTCGTCCTCCTGATCGCGGGCGGCGCGGTCGCCGTGTACGCCCGGCTGACCGGCAACGTCAAGCACACCGACGTGAGCTCCGAGGACCTCGGCCCGACCCGGCCGCCCAAGGTCGCGGGCACGGCGCTCAACGTGCTGATCGTCGGCTCCGACCAGCGCAACGGCAAGAACGCCAAGTACGGCCGCGTCGCCGGCGAGCGCACCGACACCATCATGCTCGCCCATCTGTCGTCCGACCGGAACAACGCGATGGTCGTCAGCTTCCCCCGCGACTCGCTGGTCCAGCTCCCCGCCTGCCGCGCCAAGGGCGGCCTGCCCGGCCAGCAGGCCCACCTCGGCATGATCAACGAGTCGTTCAACTCCGGCGGCATCGCCTGCACGTGGCGGACCGTCGAGTCGCTCACCGGCATCCACATCGACCACTTCGTCAAGGTGGACTTCACGGGGTTCAAGGGCATGGTGGACGCCATCGGGGGCGTCGAGGTGTGCCTGCCCCAGGCCGTGAACGACAAGAAGGCCCTGCTCCACCTGCCCGCCGGGCGCCAGAGCCTCGACGGCGAGCAGGCGCTCGGCTACGTGCGCGCCCGCTACAGCCTCGGCGACGGCTCCGACATCGGCCGGATCCAGCGGCAGCAGATGTTCATCGCCTCGATGGTCAAGAAGGTGATGAGCGGCCAGACCCTGACCGACCCGGCCAAGCTGCTCGGGTTCCTCGACGCGGGCACCAAGGCCGTCACCACCGACCCCGGCCTCACCCCGTCCGTGATGAAGGATCTGGCGAGCAACCTCCAGGGGCTGAACGCCGGGAAGATCCGCTTCATCACCACGCCCTGGCACTACTCGCTGACCCAGCCCGGCCGGGTCGAATGGGTGCAGCCGCAGGCCGCCAGGCTGTTCCAGATCGTGGCCAAGGACCGCAGCCCGGAGGGTGTCAAGGGCGGCCAGACCAAGGTGGCCCGCTCCAAGGTCCAGATCGAGCTGCGCAACGGCACGTACCGCGGCGGCCTCGGCACCCAGGTCGCCGCCGCCCTCGAACAGCGCGGCTACCACATCACCAAGGTCGGTGACACGGCCCGCAAGCCGTACCCGAAGACCTCGGTCTTCTACTCGCCGAGCGGCGAGACCAGTGTCCCCACGCTGAGCAAGGACCTGCCGGCCGTGACGCCGCGCTCCGTCCCCAAGGCCAGGACGAGCCGGCTGATCCTCGTCATCGGCGACGACTGGAAGGGTCTGAAGCCGCTGCCGCCGGACGACACGGAGGCGATCGCGGGCTTCGACGCCACCCACGACACCTGCGCCGCCACCTGACCCGTCCGGCCGGGGTGCAACCGGGCGCCTCATGGCCGCCGAAGGCGGGGCAGGAGGTGGCCATGACCACAGACCATGGCGGTGGGCGGCCCCGGGCCGACGAGGCGTACGACACCGGCTGTGTCGTCGTCGGAGGCGGGCCGGGGGGCGTCGTGCTCGCGTACCTGCTGGCGCGCGGCGGGGCGCGGGTGACGCTGCTGGAGTCGCACGGCGACTTCAACCGCCGCTTCCGCGGCGACTCGATCGCGCCCGCGGTTCTCGACTACCTGCACACGCTCGGGCTGGCCGACGAGATGCTGGAGACGCTGCCCCACACCGTGGCCGGGGAGTTCGTCTGGCGGGCCGGGGGCCGCGCCTACATCCTGGCCGACTACCGCCGCGCCAGCCGCCGCCACCCCTACTACGCCCTCATCCCCCAGGCCCGGTTCCTCCCGTTCATGGCGGAGAAGGCCGCCGCCTATCCCGGGTTCGAGCTGCGGATGGGGGCCCGTGTCGGCCGGCTCCTGCGCGACGGGGACGGCGGCCGGGTGAACGGGGTCGCGTACGCGGAGGGCGGCGTCACGCGCGAGCTGCGGGCCCGCGTGGTGGTGGCCGCCGACGGCCGCAACTCGAAGCTGCGCGGCCTCGGCGGCTTCACGGCGACCGAGCTGGGCGCCGGCCTCGACGTGCTCTGGTACGCGGTGCCGAGGACGCCGGACGACCCGCCCGTGTCGGGCCTGCAACTGGTCACCGCCCCCGGCGCCCTGCTGGCCGTGCTGAACCAGGACACGAGCTGGCAGCTCGGCTACCTGATCGCCGCGGGCGGCCACGGCCGCGTCCGGGAGAGGGGCGTCGGGGCCGTCGTGGAGGCGTTCACGCGGGAGCTGCCGTGGCTGCGCGACCGGCTCTTCTCGCTGACCGACGTCAACCAGCTCACGCTGCTCCCGGTGCGGATCACCACGGTCGACACCTGGTACCGCCCGGGGCTGCTGCTCATCGGCGACGCCGCCCACGTGATCTCCCCGGTGGGAGGGAACGGCATCAACCTCGCCATCGCCGACGCCGCGGCCACCGCCAACGCGCTCCTGCCCTGCCTGCTCGACCCCGCCTCGCCGGCCGCCGCGCTGGACGCGGCCTGCCGCGAGGTGGAGGCCGTCCGCCGCCCGCCGACGGACAGGGAGCAGCGGAGCCAGCGGCGCGCCGAGCGCGCGGCGGCGGCCCGGCTGGCCAAGGGGACGACCGCGCCGCCGTTCGTCTTCCGGCTGTTCGACCGGGTGCCGATGCTGGCCACCCTGAACGGGCGGCAGAACGCCTCGCTCATCCGCGTGCCGTCGCCCCGGTCCGAGATCCTGCGGGCGTGACTCAGAGTCCGACATATCGCCGTATACAGTCCTTTCTCATGCTGTACGGCAGAGTCTCGGAGACCACCGCGATCACCGGCCTCCTCGCCTCGGCCGCCGCCGGGGAGGGCGGGGCCCTGGCGCTGCGCGGCGAGGCCGGGGTCGGCAAGTCCGCCCTCCTGTCCCTGGCCGCCTCGCTGGGAGAAGCCTCCTCGGGAGGCGGCGCCATGCGGGTGCTGCGGGCCGGTGGGGTGGAGCCGGAGGCGGACCTCGCGTTCGCCGCGCTGCACCAGCTCCTGCGGCCCGTGACCGGCCTGCTCGACGCGCTCCCCGGGCCGCAGCGCGACGCGGTCGCCGGGGCGCTCGGTCTGGCCGCGCCCAGCTCGGACCGGTTCCTGGTGTCGGCCGGGGTGCTGTCGCTGCTGGCCGAGGCGGCCGTACCGGACGGGCTGCTGTGCCTGGTGGACGACGTGCAGTGGCTCGACCGGGCGTCGGCGGACGCGCTGCTGTTCGCGGCCCGGCGGCTGCGCACCGAGGGCGTGGCGATGCTGCTGGCCGTCCGGGGTGACATGCCCGTGAAAGGGGTGCCGGAGCTGCGGGTGGGCGGCCTCGACGCGGCCAGCGCGGGCGACCTGCTCGGGTCGCGGTTGGCCGTGACGCTCGGGTCCGGCGCCGGGGTGGCGCCGGTCGTACGGGATCGGCTGGTGGCGCTGTCGGGCGGCAACCCGCTCGTGCTGAGGGAGACGGCGGCGCGGCTGACGGTGGGGCAGCTCGCGGGACGAGCGCCGCTCCCGGACCCGCTGCCGGGGGGCGAGCAGCTCTTCGGCGACCAGGTGGCGGGGCTGGGCGAGGCGGCCCGCCTGGTGCTGCTGGCCGCCTCGCTGGAGAGCGATCTCGACGTCGTCCTGCGCGCCTCGTCCCGTCTGAACGGCACCCTCCCGGACACCGGGAACGACCTCAGGAACGGGCCCGGGGACGGGGACGGGCCCGGGAACGGGTTGGTGGAGGCGGAGGCGGCCGGCCTGGTGGCGGTGGAGGGCACGCGGGTGCGTTTCCGGCATCCGCTGGTCCGGTCGGCGGTCCACGCGTGGGCCGGCTCGGCGCGGCTGCGGCAGGCGCACGCGGTCCTCGCGGCGCTGGTAGAGGGTGACAGGCGAGCCTGGCACCTGGCCGCCGTCGCCCTGGCGCCGGACGAGGAGGTGGCCGCCGCCCTGGCCGCGTCGGCCGGGCGGGCACGGGCGCGCGGCGGGTACGGTGATGCGGCCACCGCCCTGGCCCGGTCCGCCGAGCTCACCCCCGACCCCGGCCGCCGGGCCGAGCGCCTGGTGGAGGCCGCCACGGCCGCCTGGCTCGCCGGCCGCCCGGGACAGGCCGAGACCCACCTCGCGGAGGCCCGCGAACTCGCCGAAACCCTGCCCGGTCATCCCGCGGACCCCGGCGACACCCCGTACGACGAGACCGGGCGCCCCGCATCCCAGGGCGGGGTGCGGACGGTGGCGGGGCTGGTCGGGGAGATCGCGCGGTTGCGGGGCCGGTTCGAGCTGAACGGGGGCGACGCGGCCGAGGCCGTGCGCATCCTGGGCGCCGGTGACTCGCTGGAGGCGCTGGCCGACGCCTCCGAGGCGGCGAGCTACGTGGGCGACGTGGACGCCATCGTGGAGCTGGGGCGCCGGGCACGGGCCCACCCCAGAGGCTTCCTGCGCGACACCGTGGCGGGCATCGGCGCCATGCTCGACCCCGGCGGCGACGACGGCGAGGAGCTGCTGCGGGCGGCGCTGGCCCGTACCGGGGAGCTGCGGGAGGCCGCCGAGTTCCTGTGGGCGTGCGCGGCGGCCAGCTACCTCGGCGAGGCGGACGTGTCGGCCGAGCTGGCCGGCCGGGCGGGCGCCGTGGCCAGGATGTCGGGCATCGCGGGGCAGCTCCCGGTCGTGCTGGAGTTCGTCTCGACGGCCGAGCGCATCAGGGGCCGGCTGGCGGAGAGCGCCGCCATCGCCGAGGAGGGCCTGGCCCTGGCCCAGGAGGCCGGCTACACGAACTCGGTCGGCGCCCACCTGGCGAACCTCGCCGTCGTGGCCGCCCTGCGCGGCGAGGAGGAGACCTGCCGGCGGTACGCCGCCGAGGCGCTGGCCATCGCGATCCCGCACCGGGTCGGCCTGCGGGCGGCCGTCGCCTCGTACGCGCTGGCCATGCTGGATCTCGGGCTCGGCAGGTTCGAGGCCGCGCACGCCCGGTTCGTGTCGATCACCAGGGCGGGGCCGGGCGCGGGGCACCCGACCGTGGTGTGGCGCTCGACCCCGGACCGGGTGGAGGCGGCCGTGGCGGCGGGCGATCCGGACGCGGCGCGCGAGGCGGTCGAGGGGCTGGAGCGGTGGGCGGCCGGCGCGACGACCCCCGCGTCCAGGGCGCTGCTCGCCCGGTGCCACGCCCTGGCCGGGGGCGGCGACGAGCTGTTCGAGGAGGCGCTGCGGCTGCACGGGGAGCCGTTCGAGGGGGCGCGCACGGCCCTGCTGTACGGCGAGCGGCTGCGCCGGACCCAACGGCCCGGACAGGCGCGGGCGCACCTGCGGGCAGCGAGGGAGACGTTCCAGCGGCTGGGCGCCGAGCCGTGGGCGCGGCGGGCGCACGGCGAGCTGCGGGCGGCGGGCGAGACGGCGGCCCGGCCGCAGAGCGACGCGCTCGCGGCGCTCACGCCGCAGGAGCTGCGCATCGCGCGGCTGGTGGCGGCCGGCGCGTCCAGCAAGGAAGTGGCCGCCCAGCTCTTCCTCAGCCCGCGCACCGTCGAGTACCACCTGTACAAGGTGTATCCGAAGCTCGGCATCACCTCACGTACTGAGCTGGCCCGGCTGCTGTGAAGCCCAGTAGTCCTACGGAAGGCGTACGGGCGCCGGCCAGGCAGAGTTGCGGCATGCAAACGAACCTGATCGACATCGACGGCGTCCAGCTCCACACCGAGGAGTTCGGCGACCCGGCACACACTCCGATCCTGCTCATCATGGGCTCGATGACGCAGGGGGTCCTGTGGCCCGACGCGTTCGTGGGCCGGCTCGCGGCCGGCGGCCGGCGGGTGATCCGCTACGACCACCGCGACACGGGCCGCTCGTCCACCTTCGACTTCGCCGAGCACCCGTACACGTGGGAGGACGTCACGGACGACGTGCTGCGGGTCATGGACGCGTACGGCCTGGACAGCGCGCACCTCGTCGGCCATTCGGCGGGCGGGCTGCTCGGCCAGCTCATCGCCGTCCGGCACCCGGAGCGGGTCAGGACGCTCACCGTGATCGGCTCCTCCCCGCTCGGCGGGCACGAGGGCGAGGTGCTCATGCGGGCGCTCATGGGCGAGCCGCAGCCGGAGGGCAGCCTGCCGCCGCCCCGGCCCGGGTTCGTCGATCACTACCGGAAGGTGATCGCGAGCCCGCCGCCCGAGGGCCGGCGCGAGCGGATCGACGGCATGATCGAGGAGGCGCGGGTGCTGCACGGCGCCGCGCTGCCGTTCGACGAGGACGCCGAGCGGCGGCTCCAGGAGCGCGTCCACGAGCGGGCGCGCGACCTCGCCGCCGCCGCGAACCACCGGCTGGCCTTCGCCGCCAAGCCCGACTTCGAGCCGGAGGGCGTGCTGCACCAGGTGAAGGCACCGACGCTGGTCGTCGAGGGCACGCACGAGCCGGTCAAGCCGGGGCACGGCGCGATCATCGCGGAGCGGATCCCCGGGGCGCGGCTGCTCATGGTCGAGGGCATGGGGCACACCCTTCCGCCCGAGACGCACGAGGAACTGGCCGGCGCCATCCTCGCCCACACCGCCACCCGGACATGACCCCGGCGCGGGCGGCCGGTGGTGTACGAGGCGCCGAGGGTGCTCGACGCCCCGCTACGACTGGACGGCTACGAGGTGCCCGCCGGACCCGGCAGCCCGCTCGTGCACCACGACCCGGCGGTCCGGGACGAGCCCGAGGAGTTCAGGCGGCTCAGAGACGTCACGCTCGCGCCGGCCAGGCACGCCCGCGTCACCGCGCGGGCCCGTGCCCGTGCGCACACCTCGTGACCCGCCGTGACTGAGCAGCCCGGACCCGCCTCAACGGGCGGGCTCGGACTCCTGCTCGGACGACGTCACCGGATGCAAGTCGTCACGCCTCGAGTCGACGCCGAGCTCCTCGCGCAGCCGGTCGTAGTCGATGGTGTGGCTGGTGTACTTCAGCTGGCGAGCGACCTTTGTCTGCTTCGCCTTGGCTCTTCCTCGGCCCATGGCAACTCCCTAGTCCCCGCTGTCATCCTAGCCAACAACGTTACGACTTGAAGAATTATGCAAGTGAACTGGATTAGTCTGTCACTATGCACGTGGAGGTCTACCAGGCCAAGGCCGACTTCTTCCGCACTCTCGGCCACCCCGCTCGCGTCCGAGTGCTGGAGCTGCTGCAGGAAGGACCGCTCCCCGTAAGGGATCTCCTGGCCCAGATCGACATCGAGGCGTCGAGCCTGTCCCAGCAGCTCGCGGTGCTGCGCAGGGCCGGGATCGTGAGCGCCATCCGCGAGGGCAGCACGGTCGTCTACACACTCGCGACCCCCGAGCTGTCCCAGCTCCTCGACACCGCCCGGCGCATCCTCACCGACATGCTCGCCGACCAGGGTGAGCTGCTGGCGGAGCTGCGAGCCGAGGTCACCTGACGAGCTCACCTGATCGGGGCGGCGCGAAGGGGTTCGGTTAGGCTCTGGCGCATGGTCTCCGAGCTGTTCGATCCCAAGGCGTGGCAGGCGGTCGAGGGATTCGACTTCACCGACATCACCTACCACCGGGCGGTCGACCAGGGCACGGTCCGCGTCGCGTTCAACCGCCCGGAGGTGCGCAACGCCTTCCGGCCGCAGACGGTCGACGAGCTCCACCGCGCGCTCGACCACGCCCGGCAGACCACCGACGTCGGCTGCGTCCTGCTCACCGGCAACGGCCCGTCGCCCAAGGACGGCGGCTGGGCGTTCTGCTCGGGCGGCGACCAGCGCATCAGGGGCAAGGACGGCTACCAGTACGCCGACGGCTCCCCCTCCACGGGCCGCCTGCACATCCTGGAGGTGCAACGGCTCATCCGGTTCATGCCGAAGATCGTGATCTGCGTGGTCCCCGGCTGGGCGGCCGGCGGCGGGCACAGCCTGCACGTCGTGAGCGATCTCACACTGGCCAGCGAGGAGCACGCCCGCTTCAAGCAGACCGACGCCGACGTGGCCAGCTTCGACGGCGGCTTCGGCTCGGCGTACCTGGCCCGGCAGGTGGGCCAGAAGTTCGCCCGCGAGATCTTCTTCCTCGGCGACACCTACTCGGCGGCCGACGCGCACCGGATGGGCATGGTCAACGCCGTGGTGCCGCACGCCGAGCTGGAGACCACGGCCCTCGACTGGGCCCGCAAGATCAACGGCAAGTCGCCGACGGCGCAGCGGATGCTGAAGTTCGCCTTCAACATGATCGACGACGGGCTCGTGGGGCAGCAGGTCTTCGCGGGCGAGGCGACCCGGCTCGCGTACATGACGGACGAGGCGGCCGAGGGGCGCGACTCGTTCCTGGAGAAGCGGGCGCCCGACTGGTCGCCGTACCCCTGGCACTACTGAGATCTCCCACGATGGAGATCGTGGTGCCGGCGGCGCTGACCGCGCGGCACGTGCAGCTCGACGGTGAGGCCGGGCGGGCCTGGTCGGCGGGGCTGCCCGCGCTGGCCGAACGCTACCTGGAGGAGTGGCAGCTGGGCCTCGACGGCGGGCCGTGGCACGGCATGGTCTCGCTGGTGCTGCCCGTGGTGCGCGCCGACGGCACGCGGGCCGCGCTCAAGCTCCAGCCGGTGACCGACGAGAACGTCGGCGAGGGTCCCGGCCTGCGCGCCTGGGCCGGGCGTGGCGTCGTACGGCTGCTGGAGGACGACCGGAGCACGGGCACGCTCCTGCTCGAACGGCTCGACGCGGAGCGGTCGCTCTCGTCCGTGCCCGACGACATGGAGGCGCTGCGGATCCTGACGGGGCTGCTCGGGCGGCTGGTGGCCCTGCCCGCGCCGCCGGGGACGCGGCGGCTGGGCGACATCGCCCGCGGCATGCTGGACGAGGTGCCCGCGACCGTCGACGGGCTGGGCCGCGACGGCGACCGGGAATGGGTGGACACCTGCGCGGCGGCCGTCGCCGAGGTGGCGGGCGAGCCGGGCGACCGGCTGCTCCACTGGGACCTGCACTACGACAACGTGCTCGCCGGCGACCGCGAGCCGTGGCTGGCCATCGACCCGAAGCCGCTCGCCGGCGACCCCGGGTTCGACCTCATGCCCGCGCTCCACAACCGGTGGGACGAGGTCGTGGCGTCAGGAGACGTGCGGCGGGCGGTGCTGAGGCGCTTCGACCTGATGACGGACCTGCTCGGGCTGGAGCGGCCGCGGGCGGCCCGGTGGACGCTCGGCCGGGCCCTGCAGAACACGATCTGGGACGTCCAGGACGGCTCCGACCGGATGAACGAGGTGCAGCTCGCCATCGCCCGGGCCGTGCGCGAGCGCGTCTAGCCGTCACAGCCAGTAGGCCGGGTACCGATGGGCAGGCAGCAGCCGGCCGAGCAGCACGCCGCTGGCGATCACGACGGCGCTGGCCACGGCCACCGGGGTCAGCAGGTACCACGGGGCGGGCGCGGTGAGGCCGATGAGGGCTGCGGTGGCGGCGGCCGGCGGGTGCGGGGCGCGCAGCAGCAGCATCGGAGCCGTGGTGAGCGCCGCGGCGACGGCCGCCGTCCAGATCGACGGCCCGCCCACCGCGGTCACGGCCAGAGCCACCACGGTCGCGCCCGCGTGCCCGAGGACGACGCTGCGGGGCTGCGCGAACGGCGCGGCCGGGGCCAGGGCCACGATGGCGGCGCTGGCCACGAACGGCAGCGCGAACAGCGCCAGCCCGCTCACTCTGGCCACACCGGCGAGCACGAGCAGCGCCGCGAGCGCCGCCCCGGTCGCCGTCACCACCGTCCGGACCGGCACCCGGGCGGGAGCTCCCGACACGATCGCGCTGCGGAGGGCCAGGAGGCCCCGGTGTCCACCGGTCCGCTCCCCGCGCGAGCCGAGGGAGGACGGCTCGGCGAGCGGCCGTGGGCCGCCCTTGAGGTCCGCCGCCTCGGGGGCCGTCGCGTCGCCGGGACGGAGGGGGCGCCGGACGTCCGCCGGTGCCGTCCCCCGTACGCGGCGCGGGGTGACCGCCGGGTGGTCGGGTGACGGGGCCGGGTGGGACGGGCCGGCGGGATGGTCGGCGTGGCGGCGCTTGCGCTGGCGGTGGGGCATCGAGGCTCCAGACGTGGCGGCCGAGAGGACGGGGGAGGCCGCCAACCGGCTAAATCGCTTTGACCGGTTAAGTGATAGCATGGTGAAAGATAACCGGTCAAACCGATTTGAGAGGTTAGCCAAGTGAGAGTCCGCCCGCTTCGCGGCGAGCCCGTGGCGTTGGACCTGGTCAACACGGTGTGGGTGGAGCACGGCGCGCGGGCCGACCAGCTCGACGACCTCGACGGGGTTCGTGCCTGGCTGTCCGACCACGCGATGGCCGCCGGCCCGGACTCCGATCTGGAGGCGGTGCGCGACCGACTCGTGCCGGCCCGCGAGGCCGTACGGGACGCGCTCGAAGGCCGGGGCCACACGGGCCTGAACGACGTGCTCGGCCATGGCGCGGTCCGGCCGGTGATGCGTGACGGCGAGCCCGGCGAGCTGGTCGTCGTGGACGAGCCGGCCTGGCTGCCGGCGTGGACGGCGGCGGCGGCGTTCGTGCGGATGATGGGCGAGCGGCCGTCGCGGGTGCGCAGATGCGCGCACCCCGACTGCATCCTGTGGTTCCTCGACGTGAGCAAGAACGGCAGCCGCCGCTGGTGCTCCATGGAGGGCTGCGGCAACCGCGCGAAGGTGGGCCGGTTCAACCAGCGGCACAGGACCACCGGCTGACCGGCCCCTGCCGGGGATCAGCCGACGATGAGGGCGACCTTGCCGCGGCCGTGGCCGGTCTCGATCTCCCGGTGCGCGTCCGCCGCCTCCTCCAGCCGGTACGTCCGCCGGATCGGGAAGAGCAGCCGGCCCGAGGCGTACTCCGCCGCGTACCGGCCGAGGCGCTCGGCCGTGCGCTCTCCCCGCGTCACCTTGATGCCCAGCTCGGCGGCCTTGCCGTGCTCGACCAGCGTGAGGACGCGGGCGCGATCCTTGACCAGCTCCAGCGAGACGTCCACCGCCACCCCGCCGGCCCCGTCGAGGGCCGCGTCCACGCCGCCGGGCGCGAGCGCGCGGACCCGGTCCGCCAGGCCGTCGCCGTACACGACGGGAACGGCCCCGAGGGCGCGCAGGTGCTCGTGGTTCTCCTCGCGGGCCGTGCCGATCACCGAGGCGCCCCGCCACCGGGCGATCTGCACCGCCGCCGTGCCCACCGCGCCGGCCGCGCCGTGGACGAGCAGCGTGTCGCCCTCCCCCACCGCGAGCCCGTCCAGCGCCAGCTCCGCCGTCTGCACGGCCGCGGTCAGCGCGCCCGCCACCTCCCATGGGACCCCGCCGGGCTTGGGGGTCACGTGGGAGGCCGGCACGACGACGTACTCCGCGTACGCGTTGAGCAACGAGAACCCGAGCACCTCCGTCCCCGGCTCGACACCTGACGCACCCTCGCCCACCTCGTCCACGACACCCGCGAACTCATTGCCGGGCACGCGCGGCAGCCCGCCGGTGACGCCCGGAGGGGTCCAGCCCCGACGGACCGCCGTGTCGAACGGCTGCACGCCCGCCGCCCGCACCCGTACCCGCACCTGCCCGGGCCCGGGCTCGGGCAGGGGCACCTCCATGACCTGGAGCACCTCGGGGCCGCCGGGGGTCGCGAACGCCGCTGCTCTCATCGTTGCCTGACTCATGCGCCGAGCGTGCCGCCTCAACCGCGCTTGAGGTCAAGCGATGTTTTACGTGAAACATGCTCCGGGAAGCTCCGGACGCGCACCGGCGAACCGGTCACCCGGCCGTCTTCACCAGTCGAGAGCGACGGGCCGCTCGGGCCGGACTCCTCGGAGCAGGTCTTTCAGCAGCACGGCCAGCCCGGGTGGGAAGACCCGCTCCGTGGTCGCGCCGAGCTCGGCCGGGGTCCACCATCGGTGCCCGAACCCGTCGTCTCCGGTTCCGCGAACTTCCGCCGTCGGGACCCGGGCGAAGAAGTACGTGTGCACGGTGTAGTAGTGACTTCCCTGGACGGACCACTGTCCCGCGTTGATGGCCACCGGCTCACCCAGGTCTTCGGGCCCGAGGACGAAGCCGGCCTCCTCGTGCACCTCTCGGCGGGCCGCGTCCGCCACCGATTCGCCCGGCTCGATCCCGCCTCCGGGCAGGTGCCATGCGGGCTCGCGTGGCCAGGGGTCGGGTGGGACGAAGCGGAACAGCAGCACGCGGTCGCCGGGGGCGGCGAGGATGACGCGCGCCGTGGGGCGGTTCGTGATCATTCGTCCGAGGGTAACCAGCTCTCAGCCCAGCAGGGCCAGGGCCGTCGTGATCGAGGGCTCGCTCGCGGGCAGCAGGGGCAGTCGGACGTCGGGTGTCGGGATGAGGCCCTGGGCGTGCAGGACGCCCTTGGTGACGACCGGGTTCGGCTCGGCGAACAGGGCGGCCGACAGCCGGGTCAGGCGATGGCCGAGGTCCCGTGCCCGCGTCACGTCGCCCGCGCTCCAGGCCGCGGCGAGGTCGGCGAAGTCCGCGGGGGCGAGGTTCGCCGAGGCCATGATGCCGCCGGAGGCGCCCGCGGCGAGCAGCGGCGAGATGACCGCGTCGTCGCCGCCCAGCACGTCGAAGCCCTCGGGCAGGTCGCCGAGCAGGTCCAGGACGTCCTGGTCCACGCCGCCGGTCGCGTACTTCACCCCGGCGATCATCGGGTGCCGGCCCAGGCGGCGCAGCGTGGCGGCGCCCACGGCCTGACCGGTGCGGTAGGGGATGTGGTAGATCACCAGCGGCACGGGCGTCCCGTCGGCCAGCGCCTCGAAGTGCGCGACCACGCCCCGCTCCGAGGGACGCAGGAAGTACGGAACGGTCACCAGCGCGGCCGTGACGTCCGGCGGCAGCTCCTCCAGCGCCGCGAGCACCGAGCGGGTGTCGTTGCCGTTGACGCCCACGGTCAGCGGCGCCCCGCGCTCCCGGCAGAGCTCGGCACACACCTCGACCACCTGCGCGCGCTCGGCCGGCGTCAGCGCCGCGACCTCGCCGGTGGTGCCGAGCGCGACCAGGCCGGACGCGCCCTCGTCCAGCACGCGGCGGGCGAGCTTGTCCAGCGCCCCGGCGGCCACCTCCCCGGTGGAGGTGAACGGCGTGACGAGCGGTACGTGGATTCCCTTCAGCATGCTTCGAGCCTGGCCCGCGCCCGTACGTCAGGTCCAGTTCGGATTCGTGCGGTTGAGCCTAAGCTGGACTGATGCTCGACCCTCGGAAGCTGCGTCTGCTTCGTGAGCTGGCCAGGCGCGGCACGATCGCCGCCGTCGCCGAAGCCGTCATGTTCACCCCGTCGGCGGTGTCGCAGCAGCTCAGCGCGCTGGAGCGGGAGGCGGGCGTGCCGCTGCTGCGGCGGACCGGCCGCGCCGTCACGCTGACCCCGGCGGGTCGCCTGCTGGTGGAGCACGCGCAGGCCGTACTGGAGGAGCTGGAGCGCGCGTCGGCGGCGCTGGCGGCCGTCCGGGGCGAGCCGTCGGGGCCCGTGCGGATCGGCGCGTTCCCGACGGCGGCCCGCGCGCTGATGCCCGCCGCGCTCGCCGAGCTGGCCCGCGCCTGCCCGGCGCTGGAGCCGATGGTGTCGGAGATCGACCCCGCCGACGTCTCCGGCGCGCTGCGGGCGGGCGAGCTGGACGTCGCCCTGGTCCACGAGTACGACTTCGTGCCGCCGGAGGCGGACCCCGCGCTGGCCACGGAGCCGCTGTTCGCCGAGTCCATGTACCTGACCGGCCGGATGGCGCTCGCCGAGGCCCGCGACGACCCGTGGATCACCGGCAAGCCCGGCACGCTCTGCCACGCCATGACGATCCGGGCCTGCCAGGCGGCGGGGTTCGAGCCGCGGGTGCGTCACCAGGTGGACGACTTCGACACGGTCCTCGCGTTCGCGGCGGCCGGGCAGGGCGTCGCGCTGGTGCCGCGCCTGGCCGCGCTCGCCCCGCCGCCGGGCGTGACGCTCACCGAGCTGCCGCTGAGCCGCCGCACGCTGGCGGCCTTCCGCAGAGGGTACGGCGGCCACCCGGCGACCGGGGCGGCCGTGGCCGCGTTCCGCGCCGCGATCGGCCGCCTCCCTCTGTGAGGCGGGTGTCGGTCTGAAACGGGTGTCGGTCCGTGAGCCCGGTGTCAGTCCTCCTTGAGAACCTCCTCCAGCGCCACCGCGGCGCTCGACTGCTCGGCGGCGTCGTACTCGCCGGCCGTGAGGGCCACCACCAGCCGCCGCTCGGGGACCACCACGATCCGCTGGCCGCCGTTGCCGGTCGCGCCCACCCACTGCCCCGGGCTCACGTACCACTGGTACCCGTAGGCGAACCCCTCCGAGATCTCGACCCGGGGCCGCAGCATCTCGCCGATCCACCACTCCGGCACCAGCCCGCGCCCGCCGTCGAGCACCAGCGACCCCAGCCCGGCCATGTCGCGCGGGCGCAGCCGCAGCCCGGCGGCGGCGAGCACGACGCCGCCGTTGGCCGTCCACTCGAACGGCATCCCGAGCGGCCCGAACAGCCGCTCCCGCGCGAACTCCTCCAGCGGCACGCCCGCCCCGTCGGCGATGAGTCTGCCGAGCAGTGCGGACGCCCCGCCGCAGTAGTGCCACCGCTTCCCGGGCTCCTCCACGACGGGACGTTCCAGGACGTACCGGTAGCGGTCGGGCGCCGCCTCCATGGCCAGCTCGCTGTTGGCGGTGCTGGTGTACGGCACGTTCTCGTTCCAGTCCAGGCCGAGGGTCATGGTCAGCGCGTGTTCCACCGTGAGGCCCTCCCTGCCCTCCGCCAGGTCCGCGTACGCGGGGAAGGCCGGCAGCAGCGGCTCGCCGGGACCGGGCACCAGGCCGTCGCCCAGGGCCATGCCGTACAGGAGGGCGACCACGCTCTTGGTCACGGACCGGACGTCGTGCAGCACGTCCGGCCCGAACCTCACGTGCCCCAGCGGCTCGCCCAGCCGGAAGTCCTCCCCGTCGCCGTACCGCTCCAGGACCACCCGCCCGTCCCGGACCACGACGAGCCCGTGCAGGCCCGGCGCCGTCCCGGCCGCCAGCAACCCGTCGACCCGCTCGGCGATGCCCATGCGTCCTCCTCCGTAGCCGTCGTCACGAGAACAGGCGTACAGCCTGACACGGTGTCACACTCCACCCCCGTGTCGCCGAGCGGCCTGAGGCTCCTCTCAGCGTCTCTCAGGGACGGCTCAGCGAGCACAAGGCAGGCTGGGCGCATGGACCAGCTCATCGGCTCCCCCGCCATCGCCCGGGGCCTGCGCGACGTCGAGGACCGCATCGGCCGGCTCGGCGGCTCCTCCGCACTGCCGGGCATCAACGCGGGCGCCGGCCGGATCATCAGCGCCGGCGGCAAGCGGCTGCGGCCGGCGCTGACCCTGGCCACCGCGCTGGCCCTGGGCCGGACGCCCAACCGCCGGGTCGTCACGGCCGCCGCCTGCGTGGAGCTGATACACGCCGGATCGCTGGTCCATGACGACCTCATGGACGGCGCGACCGAGCGGCGCGGCGCGCGCACGCTCAACGCCGAGCTGGGCGACGGCAAGGCACTGGTCATCGGCGACTTCATGCTGGCCAGGGCGGGACTGGCGGCGATCACCGCGGTGTCCCGGCCGGTGGCCGAGGTGCTGGCCGCGGCCGTGGTGGAGCTGGCCGAGGGGCAGTACCTGGAGACGGCCTCCCTGTACGACCCCCACCGCACCGTCGAGGCGGCGCTGGCCTCGATCCGCGGCAAGACGGCCGCGCTGTTCCGCGCCGGGTGCCTGGTGGCGGCGATCTGCGCGCGGGCCACCGCCGAGGAGCGGGCCGGGATGGCGGCGTACGGGGAGCGGTTCGGGCTGATCTTCCAGATCCTCGACGACCTGCTCGACCTGACCGCGCCGAGCGGTCTGCTGGGCAAGCCGGCGGGCCAGGACCTGCGCCACGGCGTCTACACGCTGCCGCTGCTGCTGACCCGGGACGCCGGGGTGACCGGGTCGCTGGGCGGAGAGCTGACCGGCGAGCAGGTGGAGGAGGTGATCCGGGAGCTGCGGACGGCGGGCATGGTGGAGCTCACGCTGGAGTACTGCCGCGGGCTGGCCGCCGACGCGGTCGCCGCGCTCCCGGTGCTGCGCCACGGCGAGGCCGCGGCCCTGCTGTACGGCCTGCCGACCGCGTACCTCCGGCAGGTGGGCGAGATCGTCCGGTCGACGGGCGTCGGCTGCGATTTGTTGGAATGATTGGAAGGAATAACCCGACAGATCCCGGAACGTGTGCTCATACTGGAGGAAGCTGGCCCTACAGGAGCACCC
Organism: Nonomuraea sp. NPDC005501; assembly: GCF_040605905.1. Classification (NCBI taxonomy): domain Bacteria; kingdom Bacillati; phylum Actinomycetota; class Actinomycetes; order Streptosporangiales; family Streptosporangiaceae; genus Nonomuraea; species Nonomuraea sp. NPDC005501. Next base: position 98,792 of record NZ_JBEXDT010000014.1, read on the forward strand.
CATGCGGAAGACGCCCCCTCGCATGACACCGGAGGAGGAGCTGTCTGCGACCCAGTTCCTCCAACTCGCCGCAGTCGACTTCACCGGCATCTACGCCGTCCACCTCGCCGCCAAGGACGAGCGGCTGAAGATGACCAGACTGGGGATGAGCCTGCTGTCCGGCCCCTTCCTGGCGACCATCGCGCTCATCAGCGCCAAGGTGGTGGACCCGCGCGCCCTCACCTCCTGGCACACCGTGCCGTGGTACCTGTTCGCCCTGGTGACGGCGTTCGGGCTGCTGACCGGGCTGCCGTTCCTGCGCCTGATCGAGGCGGTCAACGCGCACGCCCGCACCGCGCGGGCGATCAACAACTTCCGCCTCCTGTACGCGACCCGGCTCAAGGACGAGCTGGCCTGGTCGCCCAATCTGCCGGTGGACCCGCGCTACCCGGAGACGTTCGCGCCGCTCGCCTGGCCGGGGATCAACGTCATGATGCTGGCCGTCGCCGACAGCGCCTACCTGGTGGTCGGCGTCACCGGCCTCAGCGGCCAGGCGCCCAATGCGGTGCTGCTGAGCACCAGCATCGCGCTGGTGGCGCTGGTCCACTACTCGGTCTACTACGTGCGCTGCAACGTCACGAGGCGGCGCCGCCTGCCACGCAATCCGTACGAGTTCCCGAACGTGGAGACCTGAATGCCCGGCCCAGCGATGTGGGCGTCATGTGGGGAGGCGTGGATCTGGATGATGCGCCACGTGTGGACGGAGGGCGCGCTCGGCGACGACGACCGCGGCCCCGTCATGGAGGGGCCGCCCGTGCTCTTCGAGATGGCGCAGGTGCGGCGGGACGACCCGCTGCTGGAGAGGTACGGCGACGCCGACCGGCTCGCGCTCTACTGCCGCAAGTTCACCCAGGACACGGTCGTGTCCCCGTTCAAGTACAGCTACGGGGCCCGGATCCGGGGACAGCTCGGGTGGGCCGTGGACCTGCTGCGCACCAAGCCGTACAGCAAGAGCGCGTGGATCTCGCTGACCGGGCCGGGTGAGCCGTACGACTCGGTGCCGTGCCTGAGCGGGCTGGCCTTCCGGATCCGCGACGGCGGGCTGGTGATGACGGCGGCGTTCCGGTCGCAGAACGCGTTCACCAGCTACCTGAACTACGTGCCGCTGTCGGACGTCCAGACCGGGGTCGCGCGGAGCCTCGGCCTGGACTGCGGTCCGATGCGGGTGTTCGTCGACGTGCCGCACCTCTACCTGTCCGACAGCACGCAGGTGCTGAGGGTCATGCGGCCGTGTCCACCGAAGCTGCCGTGAGCGGCGCGGCGATCTCCTCCAGGCCCTTCTGCTCGGCCTTGACCCCGAGGAACAGCTCCACGATCCCCGCGGCGATCATGATGACGGCGCCGATGCTGAACGCCAGCGCCGTGTCGCCCGGCACGCCGGTGGAGACCAGCCCGGCGAAGACCAGCGGACCGGCGATGCCGCCCGCCGCGGTGCCGATCGCGAAGAAGAACGCGATCGCCATCGCCCTGGTCTCCATCGGGAAGATCTCGCTGACCGTCAGGTAGGCCGAGCTGGCGCCCGCCGAGGCGACGAACAGCACCGCGCACCAGCAGGCGGTCAGCGTGACGGCGGTGAGCATGCCCTGGCTGAACAGCCACGCGGTGCCGAGCAGCAGCAGGCCCGAGCCGATGTACGTCGCCGAGATCATCGGCACCCGGCCGACCGTGTCGAACAGCTTCCCGAGCAGCAGCGGGCCGAGGAAGTTGCCGACCGCGATCACGGCGAAGTAGTACCCGGTGTGCGTGTCGATCTTGTAGAACGTGGACAGGATCTGCGCGTACCCGAAGGTGATGGCGTTGTAGAGGAACGCCTGCCCGATGAACAGCGACAGCCCGAGGATCGTGCGCTTGGGGTAGAGCGCCACCATGGTGTGCGCGATCCGGCCGAAGCCGATCGACCTGCGCTGGTGGATGGTGACCGAGCTCTTCGGCTCCGGCAGGTCGCCGCCCACCTGCTCCTCGATCTCGCCGACGAGCTGCTCGGCCTCCTTGCCCCGTCCGTGGATGAACAGCCAGCGCGGGCTCTCCGGCACGTGCCGGCGTACGAGCAGGATGGCCAGGCCGAGCACCACGCCGAGGCCGAAGGCGACCCGCCAGCCGATGTTGACCGGCAGGTCGTTGAGCAGCGGCACGGTCAGCAGGGCGCCGCCCGCCGCGCCGAGCCAGTAGCTGCCGTTGATGATGATGTCGATGCGGCCCCGGTGGCGGCTCGGGATGAGCTCGTCGATGGCCGAGTTGATGGCCGCGTACTCGCCGCCGATGCCGAATCCGGTCATGAACCTGAACAGGAAGAACCACCAGGCGTTGAAGGAGAAGGCCGTCATCGCCGTCGCCACCAGGTACACGACGAGCGTGATGATGAACAGCTTCTTACGCCCGTACTTGTCGGTCAGCCAGCCGAAGAACAGGGCGCCCAGACAGGCTCCGGCCACGTACAGGGCGGCGGCGGTCCCGGCCACCTGGCCCTGGGTGATGTCGATGCCGCTGCCGGGCTTGGCGAGCTGGGCCGACAGGTTTCCGACGATGGTGACTTCGAGGCCGTCGAGGATCCAGACGGTGCCGAGGCCGATGACGATCATCCAGTGCCAGCGTGACCACGGCAGCCGGTCCAGCCGTGCAGGCACCTTGGTGGTGATTGTGCCGGTATCCACGTCCCTCATGAAAGAAACCTGGTACCCGACCGGCGGATCGCAAACGTCGCCTCACCGGGCGGTGAGGGGCTTTCGGGCCTCCAGCATCCAGGTCCTGAACCACGGCCCGCCGTACCAGAATCGCCAGCCAAGGTCGCGCCGGCGGACGTCCACGACGCCGAGCTCCCGCAGCGTGTCCTCGTAGGCGGGCGTGTGCTGGAAGTCCGCGACGAGCATGAGCCCGCCGGGCCGCAGCACGCGGTGAGCCTCCCGGACGGCCTTCTCCCGGCCCCCGGCGTCCGGGATGTTGTGGATGGCCAGGCTCGACACCACCACGTCGAACGACTCGTCGTCGAACGTCAGCTCGCGCATGTCGCCGGTGACGAGGTCGACCGAGACGCCCTCGGCCTCGGCGTTGGCCCGGGTGACGCTCTCGTCGTTGCCCGACTGGTCACGCGAGCGCCACAGGTCCACGCCGGTGGCCCGGCCCTCGGGCAGCCGCCGCGCGGCGAGCAGCAGCACCGCCCCGCGCCCGCAGCCGAGGTCGAGCAGCCGCTCGTCGCCCTTGAGCCGCTCCAGCTCGGCCGCCCACACGGCGAACTTGCCGCGCCGGGTCGTGTAGAGGTAGCTGGCCGCGCTGGCCAGCGTGTAGAGACCGCCGAGGAGGAAGGCGATCCCGGCCGCCGGGACGTCCTGGCCGAAGGACGTCACCGCCAGGACGAGCAGGGCGACGGCCCCGACCACGAGACCGAGCAGGGCCATCGGGGCGTCGAACCCGTAGCGTCCACGTCTCATACTCACGTTATATCGCAAGTATCAGTTGACCGGGAATTGGTACGACACTTCCCCTAAGCCGCCCTTATTCGACATCAAACCATCACTAACGTGGAGGACAGCTGCGCAAAACAGGGGGTTGACCAGGGATGACGAGCAGAGACCGTGGCTTCGGTCCTGGTGCGGCGATCGCGCTGACCCTGGGATCGGCACTCCTGTGGGGCGTGGCACATGTCGCCACGGATCGCCGTAAGACCGGCTTCGCGCTCATGGTGACGTACGTGCTGGTGCTGGCCGTGATCATCACCGCGGTGACCGCCTTCGGCACCAAGGTGCTGGCCCTGGCCGTGCAGCCCCTCTGGCTCACGGTCTTCTCGGTCGCGCTGGCCGCGCTCGCCCTCGCCTGGTCGGTCGTGATCGTCCGGTCGTTCGTGCTCGTCCGGCCCCGCCGGTCCAACGCCGTGGGGCGCGGCCTCACCGCGGCCTTCACCGCCGGGCTGTGCGCGCTCGTCCTGGTGCCCACCGCGTACGCGGCCCGGCTCGCCTACGTGTCACACGACGTGGTCGACTCGATCTTCACGGCGGACATGACCCCGATCGTCGCCGACGACCCGTGGAACGGGGCCGCGCGGATCAACGTCCTGCTCATCGGCGCCGACTCCGCGCCCGGCCGTCCCGGCGTGCGGACCGACAGCATGACCGTGGCCAGCGTCGACACCGCGACCGGCAACACCACCCTGTTCGGCCTGCCGCGCAACCTGGAGCACGTCCAGATGCCGCGCGGCCCGGCCCGCCGGCGCTTCCCGCAGGGCTTCACCGGCGACGGCCCCGACACGCCCGGCCTGCTCAACGAGGTCTTCCAGTACGCCGAGGACTACCCGGAGACGGTGCCCGGCGTGCGCCGCGGCCAGCGCGGACCCGACCTGCTCAAGCGGACCGTCAGCGACATCCTCGGCATCCCGGTGACCTACTACGCGATGGTCGACATGAAGGGCTTCGCCCAGATCATCGACGCCATGGGCGGGGTGAAGGTCACCATCAAGCAGCCCATCGTGTACGGCAAGTACCGCGAGGGGCTCCTGTCCGCCGGCACCCGCAAGCTCTCCGGCCAGGAGGCGCTGTGGTTCGGCCGTTCCCGTACCGACAGCGACGACTACGTGCGCATGGGACGCCAGAAGTGCCTGCTCTACGCCGTCGCCAAGCAGGCCGACCCGGTGACCGTGCTCAACAGCTTCGAGAAGCTGGCCGCGGCGACCAAGCGCGCCATCTCCACCGACGTCCCGCAGAACCTGCTGCCGCCGTTCATCGAGCTGTCGGACCGGGTGAAGCACGCGCGGATCAGGAGCCTGAGCTTCGTGCCGCCGCTGATCAACACCGCCGCCCCCGACTGGAGCCTCATCCGGGCCAAGGTCGCCAAGGCGCTGGCCGACCGGCCCTCCGTGCGCGCCCCGGGACAGCCCAGGGCCGGCGCGACCGTCCAGGGCTACGACCGGCCGATCGCGCTGGACACCGCCTGCCACTAGGACGAGCCCGGCCCGGACTGGCGGTCAGACCGTCTCGTCCAGGTGGTCGGCGTAGTAGGTGATCGCCCGCTGGTACTGGCCGGCCGCCTCGGTGCCGGCCAGCACCTTGAGCAGCGTGGACACCGCCTCGCGCGCCCGGCCGGCGTTGTACAGCGCCATGGACATGAACGTCCGCAGCCCCGGGTCCTCCGGGAACTCGGCCAGCCCGCGCCGGAACGCCGCCAGCGCCTCGTCGTACCGCCCGAGCACCCTGAGCGTGCTGCCGTAGCCGGTGAACGCGCCCAGCCGGTCCTCGGGCTTGAGCCCCTCGCCCGCCAGCGCGCGCTCGTAGAAGGGCGCCGCCTCCTTCTCCAGGCCGAGCACGTCGTGGACCCACGCCGTCTGGTAGGCCACCTCGGCGTCCTCCGGGTGCCGCTCCGCCAGGCCGAGAAGCAGCTCGCGGGCCTCCTCACGGCTGCCCTCTTCCCGCAGCCGCACGGCTCGCGCCAAATCGTCGTCGCGCATGAGGCCAGTGTGGCATGATGGGCGCCATCGAAAACGACAACGGTTTTCATCATCATCTGGAGCTATCGTGAGGGTGGCCTTCGTCGGCAAGGGCGGCAGCGGCAAGACCACGATGTCGGCGCTGTTCGCGCGGCACGTGGCGAGCCAGGGCGGCCCGGTGGTCGCCATCGACGCCGACATCAACCAGCACCTGGCCCTGGTCCTCGGCGCGGAGGAGCGGCCCGAGCCGCTCGGCGCCCGCCTCCCCGAGATCAAGGAGCACCTGCGCGGCGACAACCCCCGCATCCCGTCGGCCGAGGCCATGGTCAAGACGACGCCGCCGGGGCGCGGGTCCCGGCTGCTGGGCTTCGACGACCTCGCCGCCTCGCCGTACGCGGTGACGACGCCCGACGGCGTCAGGCTGCTGGCCACCGGCCCGTTCGGCGAGGAGGACCTCGGCGTCGCCTGCTACCACTCCAAGGTGGGCGCGGTGGAGCTGCTGCTCAACCACCTGGTCGACGGGCCCGGCGAGTACGTCGTGGTGGACATGACGGCCGGGGCCGACTCCTTCGCCTCCGGGCTGTTCACCCGGTTCGACCTGACGTTCCTCGTGGCCGAGCCGACGCGGCAGGGCGTGGGCGTCCACCGGCAGTACTCCGAGCACGCCGCCGGGTTCGGCGTCCGCGTGGCCGTCGTCGGCAACAAGGTCCACGGGCCGGGCGACGTCGACTTCCTGCGCGCGGAGGTGGGCGAGGACCTGGTGGCCTGGATGGAGCACTCGGCCGCCGTCCGCGCCATGGAGCAGGGCCGGCCGCTGGCCCTCGACGACCTGGAGCCGGCCAACTCCGACACGCTCGCCACGCTGCTCAAGCACGTGGACGCGCAGGAGAAGGACTGGACGACGTTCGGCCGCCAGGCCGAGGAGTTCCACCTGCGCAACGCCCGTGCCTGGGCCGACGCGCGCACCGGCCTCGACCTGTCCCTGCAGATCGACCCGGGGTTCACCTACGGCCGCCGGTGAGCACACGAGTGTCCCCCTCCAGCCATCTGGAGTCCCACGCCGACGGCTCATAGCGTCGGTTCGATCCCCTTCGAGAGGAGACAGCATGTCGCTGACCGTTCCGAACGACCTGCTCGACCAGGCCAGGACCGGCGAGATCGAGGACGCGGCGTTCGTCGCGTGCGTCCGCGACTCCCTGCCCTACGCGTGGTCGGTGATCAGCGAGCTGGTCCAGCAGCGGGAGCGCGACGGAGCCGAGTTCGCCGACAACGAGGTGCCCCCTCCGTCGGAGGAGGCGCGCGGCCAGCTCCTGCGGTGCCTGGCGAGCGACGCCATGCGCGGCGCGCTGGAGCGCCACTTCGGGGTACGGCTCGCGTTCCAGAACTGCCACCGGGTCGCGGTCTTCGACCCGGCGGCGACCGAGGCGCTGAGCGCGTTCGTCACGCCTCGCGCGCAGATCCTCAACCAGAAGCCCGAGCTGGTCGACTGCTGACCGGCGCACCGGCCGCGCGCCCGCCCGCCCGACGACGGCGGGCGCGGGGCCCCGCGGGATCGAC